>CAZMWD010000302.1:0-2799 GCA_964569685.1 uncultured Cocleimonas sp.
TCTCACACGACACGCTCCAAGCTTAGGGAAACGTGACGCATTAATGGGTTTAAACAGTGCTGTGTTCGACGTTTTGTTTTAGGCGTAAGATGAAGATAGGTTGCCGTCGTGCGTAACGAGGTATGACCCAGAATGGCTTGTAGATCCAGTAAATCAACCCCCGCTTCTATTGCGTGAGTGGCATAACTGTGGCGTAAACTGTGAACCGAAATCTTTTTTTAAAACCACAATCCTTCACCACCTCGCGCATGGCTTTTTGAACCCCACCGCGATCCAAAGGCGTCGTCACCAAACGAGACGCCTCCAGCGTCTTTTTACGATTAGGAAACAACAAAGAAGCATGACGATGAACACACAGTGTTAATGCGACGGCTTCATCTTTGAATTGTTGGTTGTATTTAAGGCACATCAGTACCCTTAAATACGCAAAAATTCCGCATAACACTGTTTTAATTCTGGCATTACTTCCATCGTTGCGTCAAAACCGATTTTAAATAGCTCCTCTCCATAGGTGAAATCATCAAAAGGGTATTGTGATGCATCGGGTTGAATTAAAAAATCACTGTGATTTTTATACGTTTTTTCTAACCCATTGCTCCGTATTTCAAGAACACGGTTAAGCGTACCAAGATAACTAACTTTTTTCATTTCAGATTTGAGTGTATTACATCCATTTTTACCAAAGGTTTCTGAAATTTTTGCACCCACATCAACTGATACCACAAAATCACATTGTTGCTGACGTAATACAGAACTCGGTACATTGTTTAAAACGCCTCCATCAACCAGTGATAATCCATCACGATAAATAGGTTTACCTAACAAAGGATGATTGATGCTTTCTAAAATACCATCCACAATATTGCCTGTTGATCGGATGACTTCATTACCACTGATTAAATCAGCAGAAACCATGTGGGTGGGAATCAATAATTGTTCAATTTGCTGATCTTGTAAATAACGTCGAAAACGTTGTTCGAGCAAGCCGAAACGAAACAGTGACATAAGATGCCAGCGCGTAGCGTAAGGAATAAAGCGCATCCATTTAGGGGGTGTCATCTCTTCTTTAAATAAATCCAGGATCATTTGAAGACTAAAACCTGCCGCATAAAAGGCTGAAATAATGGCGCCACCACTAGTGCCTGCGATACGATCAAACACAATATCGTTTTCATCCAGCGCAGCCAACACCCCTATATGAGCCAATGATCTTGCGCCACCACCACCTAAGGCTAAGCCTAGCTGTACACCCATGATTACATGATAAAATCGTGCTAAATCTTGTTTGCGCAATTGACTTGTCTTAGGATCATAATGGCAGTGCATATCATTATGTTTAAGCGTGGGCTGATGTTTTACTTCTCGCCATTGTCGTATAGCTTTCGTGGGTATTGAAGAGTGCAGCCAAGTCAGTTGAATTTTTTTTGAAAGCGTACTCTGATGCTGGATTAAAGAATTATAAAGAAGAGTGAATGATGGGTTTATTTTTGCAAGAGATGGGCATTGAAACCACCAAATATGCTCGCATTGGTTGAGTAACTTAGCAATTAATTTTTGTTCATTGGTATCAGTATTAGCATCAATACAAAGATCAAAAATAATATGATCAGATTGCTTGTCGGCTTCACTTAAACTTAAATGCTGGAGGGTGGTTTTTAATGATTTACTGTCTTTTGTAATAAAATGCAGTTGTTTGAGTTGATCATCGTTACTCTGCTTGTTATGCCAATAATCTATTCGATCAGTAAATATTTCAATTGTTTTTCCTTTGCTGGTTAGCCATTGTGTAATTTGATAGCAAAAAGATTGAGTGATTGATTGTATACCTGCAGTACTATGGATAATGCCAATAATGCCTAATGTATGACGGGTTGGTTTACCCTCTAGCTCTTTTTGTAGCCAAACGCTAATCGTGTTGCTTATATTGAAAGAAAAGGCAGGGATGCCATGAATTAATTGTTTAAACTGTGATTTTCTTATTTTTAGAACG
This sequence comes from uncultured Cocleimonas sp., assembly GCA_964569685.1. Classification (GTDB taxonomy): domain Bacteria; phylum Pseudomonadota; class Gammaproteobacteria; order Thiotrichales; family Thiotrichaceae; genus Cocleimonas. The sequence continues at coordinate 1,991 of CAZMWD010000302.1, forward strand.
GTGGTATCCATCATGGCAGTAACGGTCGCTGTTCGCGTACCCCCAGTAATTAATGATAGCTCACCAAAATGATCGCCTTGGTTTAGTACGTTAAGATTTTGTTGCTTGCCATCTTGTTTAGTTACTTGAATTAAAACGCGACCTAATAAAATGATAAACATACTATCGCTATAATCACCTTGCTTGAAAAATGTGTCTCCGCTTTTTATATAATGATTTTCTGATTGATCAAATACGCTTCTTATTTCATTATCTGTCATGCCTTTAAACAGGGCATAGTGTTTGTGTGATTGATTTAATTCTTCTAGCACAACGATAATAGAGCCTAATTAATGACAATATTATTAATTATAGTCGAAGCTAGCGTAGTATCCTGATTTTATTGTGTTTTATAATTAAAATTTCCGCAACTGTGGGTGGGCATTAATCAGGGTTGTATCGGATGGTATTATGTTTATCCAGCCATATCGCTGTTAATTTCCCAGCTTAAATACCGTGTTTAAGTGATGCCGAAGCGTTGCAGCATCATACGATGTCTGTTGAATGCTCAGAACACTACCTTTACCATCAATAAATAACAACGCGGTAGTTTCTATGTCATAGGTACGACTCAGCATTCTGCCGGTAGGTGAGCCCAGCTGCACAACGACAAATTCCAGTTGCCCTTTGTATTCATCTCTTACTGCATTCATCGCGGAAGCTACTTGTGTGCTCCGAAGAATATTAGGGTCGTATATGAGTACCACTGCGTTAGTGCCTTTACCAACAACAGTAAAATCGGTTGGAATACTACGAGGCATAAGTGATAT
>CAZMWD010000303.1:0-2793 GCA_964569685.1 uncultured Cocleimonas sp.
ATATCTCCGATCTTGGTGGGCCTACCGCCAATATGTATCGGCTTTCTTGTAAGAGCAATAAGATAGAAGAATCGTGTCGTCGCTTGTCTTGTGTGTACCCCGGCATTTGTGAAAACCTAAATACCAATCATAAACCACTCACTAAATTGTATCGTCGCGCACGTGAAGTTGAAGGGGTTAAACGGATATTTATTGCATCGGGTTTGCGTTACGACCTTGCGGTAACTGATCCAGAATACGTCAAAGAATTAGTCACCCATCATGTCGGAGGGCGTTTAAAAATAGCGCCAGAACATACCCAAGAAGGCACCTTATCAAAAATGATGAAGCCGGGTATTGGGAGCTATTATCGGTTTAAAGAACTGTTTGAAAAATATTCGAAAGAGGCGGGAAAAGAACAATATTTAATCCCGTATTTTATTTCATCCCACCCCGGTACGACGGATGAAGATATGCTTCATCTTTCTCTGTGGTTGAAAGAAAATAAGTTTAAGCCAGATCAAGTGCAAGGTTTTATACCGACACCAATGGCATTGGCATCGGCAATGTATCATAGTGAAATCAACCCACTGAAAAAAGTCGGCGAAGCATCGGAGCATATAGATTCTGCGCGCACCGCTAAAACGCGGCGATTGCATAAAGCCTTTTTGCGTTATCACGATCCTGATAATTGGCAGATGATACGCGTCGCACTCAAACGTATGGGGCGCACTGATTTAATCGGCAATGGTAAAGAACATTTAGTGCCAGAATTTAATGCACGATTAGAAAAAGGATATGCTGGACAAAAAAATAAAGGGAATGATTTTCATCATCGGATTAAGACGGGCTCAAAGGTTAATTCTAAGACCAAGTCTCGGAATGCTAATCCTCGTCGCTCCAAGCCTCGCAATTCTAAAACTCGAACAGATGGAACAGAAAGAACAGACCGCATAAAAGAAACGACTCAAGGAAAACCACGCACAGGTGTAAAGTTTAAGAAAAAAGCCGGAGTAAAATCAATCGGATCAAAGCAGAATAGAAAAAAACAGTTTGCTCGTCCTGCCCGAAAAGGAAGGTAGCGTGATGGCGGATTTATTTTCAGTCACTGCACCATTGACGTTACTTTCACCCGATGGAGAAGAAATATTATTGGCAGAGGTTTATAAACATCCGAAAGGCTTATTGTATTTTGAACCCTATTGGCATCTAAAAACCGCAGAAGAGGGGATTCATTTAGTTAAAGGTTGGATTACAGGCGATGGACCATGGAAAATATCCGATCATATTCTCAAAGTGTTAGCCTGCCACGGTACAGATGCCTGTTTAGCAGATGATTTTAATGAGTGGCGCACCTATCGATTATCAAACCCAGGGGAATATCCGCCACAGCCAATGATTGATTCGATTGCATCAAAATTAGGTGGCTTGATTTATAATGATAGTTGTATAAGTATTCGCAGTATATGAAATCAAAGCACAATAAATCCGTCCCTTCGACCCCGCTCAGGGAACTGATTTATTGCTTATCCGTAGCCTGAGCGGGGTCGAAGGGAAGGCGGGCTTTTGGATATTATGAAATAACTTTTGGAACTATTAATAATAATAGGGCTCATAAAGACCAAGGAGATTGACGATGGAATTAATCCACACGGCAGAAGACCTTATTTCTATTTATCATATTAAAAATTTGCTCGAAACTGCTGGTTTAGAATCAATTATTAAAAATGAGGTGTTAAGCAGTATAGCGGGTCAAATTCCAATGCAGAGCTGTTGGCCAGAACTTTGGTTGATTGATGAATCTAAAGTTGCATTAGCACAGAAGATTATTGCAGAAATAAAAGCACCAGAAATAAAGGGTGAAATATGGGTCTGCGAAAACTGTGGAGAAAAACATTCAGTACAGTTTAGTGCTTGTTGGAATTGTAACGGCGAGACAACTAAAGCGTTTTAAGACGTTTCTATTTTAATACTACTACATACTACTAACGAAAATAATATGAAAAAAAATGAATACCATCTTCCCGTTACATCAAGTCAGCTAACTGCTGTTGATGTGTTGGCAGAAGCCACTGAATTGTCGCGTCAAAAAATCAAACAAACCATGCAAAAGGGGTGTGTGTGGTTAGAAACGGGGCAAGAACAAGCTGATAAACAACGAAATCAACATATCCAACGTTTAAGGCGTGCTAAAAAGGTATTGTCAGAAGGTGATACCGTTCATTTTTATTATGATGAGAAGGTACTAGAAACCGAGCCACCCGAAGCAACGCTGGTTTATGATCAAGGCAATTACAGTATTTGGAATAAACCATCAGGGATGTTGTCGCAAGGGTCTAAATGGGGTGATCATTGCACTATTTATCGGTGGGCAGAAAAACATCTAAGCCCAGAACGCGCCGCGTTTCTTGTGCATCGTTTAGATCGGGCAGCGAATGGTTTGATTATTATTGCGCATAAAAAACAAATTGCCGTACAGTTCTCCAAAATGTTTCAACAACGTGAAATTGAAAAATATTATCACGCGATTGTTAAAGGTGATCTTTCAAGTAAGTTTTCAAAAAATGAGAAAACGATTACTATTGCGGCAGAGTTGGATGCGAAAAAAGCAGTGAGTCACGTAACGTTTCTTGAATATGATGCGAAAACAGATGAATCATTACTTGAAGTACAAATTGAAACGGGTCGCAAACATCAAATTAGAAAGCATTTATCCATTATAGGTTTTGCGGTTGTGGGTGATCGTTTGTATGGCGAAGCGGGTGATGTTAATGGCAAACAGAAAGATTTACAGCTTTCTGCGGTAGCCTTGAA
>CAZMWD010000304.1:0-2776 GCA_964569685.1 uncultured Cocleimonas sp.
TTACCTAATTGATAACCTTGTTTTTTTATTAGTTTATTAACATGACGGAGTAATTTTCGACTGTCTATTTTTGCAAATTTCTGATCATTATCGGGAAAGTGTTGCCCAATATCACCGAGTGATAAAGCGCCTAGCATTGCATCACAGAGCGCGTGTATTAATACATCGCCATCCGAATGTGCGACTAAGGTTTTATTATGCAGGATACTGACACCACCCAAGATAATAGAGTTGCCTTCGCTCTTTTCTTCACTAAAAGCGTGTACATCGTAGCCGTTGCCTATGCGAAACGTCATTTTTTATCCTGATTTTGAGCTTTTGAAGAAAGAAAGTTTGTGGCAATTTCTACATCACCTGGGTGGGTGATTTTAATATTCTGTGCACTGCCTTCAACTAACAGGGGGAATTTATCCAAGCGTTCTAATGCAGATGCTTCATCGGTGATTTCTGCCTGCGCATCAAGCCCTTGCTCTAATGCATCGTACAATTCACCTAAGCGAAACAGTTGCGGGGTTAAGGCATGCCATAAATCATCGCGAGATTCTGTTTTTAAAATCGTGTGTGTACCCTGCTTTGCACGTTTCATCGTATCTTTTACGGGTGTAGCAAGAATACCGCCAACCATATTATTGACAGAGGAGTCTGCCTGTTCAGTTAGCGCCAACAGTGCATTTATATCGTGAGGTGCAACACAGGGTCTAGCAGCATCATGCACCATCACCCATTGCTGCGTATTTAATTGCTCGACAGTGCTCAGATAATCAAGCCCTTGCATGACAGATTCGCAGCGTTCTTGACCGCCTTCTACGGTATAAATAGGAACAGACGATTGTATTTTATGAGCTATTGTTTTCCAGTAAGGGTCATCCGAATGAAGCGCGATAATAATACCGGCAACACGAGAATGATTGGTAAAACAATCTAAGGTGTGTTCGATAACGGTTTTATCAAAAATGCGAATATACTGTTTGGGCACATCCGATTGCATGCGCTTACCGACACCTGCAGCAGGAATAACCACCCATACCGACTGCTGGTTTTTATTCGTTTGTTGATTCATTTGCGGGCTTAGCTAAGTCCTGTTTTTTTTCTACTTTATCTATTACTCTATCGATAGGAGCAGAAAATGGCATTGGTTTTTTGCTATTTTTATTAACAATAGGTTCTTCCTTTGGCTCTGGTTGTAAAACAACCTCGTAAAAAGTCTCACCTTTTTTTGTCATTCCCAGTTCACTTCGTGCGCGTTCTTCTATCGCATCACTGCCGGATTTAACATCATCCAGTTCAGCTTGAATTTTACGGTTTTTATCTTTTTGTTCTTTATTAGATTTTTCTTGCGCACTAATTTCTTGTTCCATTCGCCATCGATCAGGGTAGCTACCGCTACCCACCCATTGTCCTGCTAACAGCAAGATGAGGAGAATAGCAACAATAAATAATAATGCTTTCATACGTTTATATTAGCATAAAGGATTATGACAAATGCTTAAACGCCGACTTACCTGCATACACACCATTACTACCCAGCATTTCTTCAATTCGTAATAATTGGTTGTATTTAGCGATACGGTCCGAGCGCGATAAAGAACCGGTTTTGATTTGCCCTGCATTGGTTGCCACGGCTAAATCCGCAATGGTAGTATCTTCTGTTTCACCGGAGCGATGCGATACAACGGCGGTATAATTTGCATCATGCGCCATTTGAATGGCTTCTAGGGTTTCGCTTAATGTGCCGATTTGATTAAACTTAATTAAAATCGAATTAGCGATTTGCTTATCAATACCTTCTTTGAATATTTTAGGGTTGGTTACATAAAGATCATCACCCACTAACTGAATTTTATTACCGAGTTTATTCGTCAGTTGCGACCAACCATCCCAATCCGCTTCATCCAAACCGTCTTCAATGGTGATAATTGGGTATTGATCCACCCATGATGCTAAATAATCAATCATGCCTTCTGCATCAAAGCTTTTGCCTTCTGATGCCAACACGTATTTTCCATCTTTATAATATTCAGAAGCTGCACAATCTAAGCCTAAATAAATATCTTTTCCAGCACTGAAACCTGCGTTTTCAATCGCCTCTAAAATGACTTCAATGGCAGATTCGTTTGAAGGTAAATCCGGTGCAAAACCACCTTCATCACCTACAGCTGTATTCAAGCCTTTTTTAGAAAGTACTGACTTTAGATTATGAAATACTTCTGTACCATAACGCACCGCTTCTGCCATATTGGGTGCGCCTACAGGAATAATCATAAATTCTTGCATATCGACGCTATTGTCGGCATGTTCACCGCCGTTGATGATATTCATCATCGGCACGGGTAATCTAAATTTATCAGTAGAACCCGACACAAGATTTTGTCCGATGTATTGATACAAGGGCTCTGATTGTTCATTCGCTGCTGCATGTGCGCTAGCTAACGAAACGGCTAATAATGAATTTGCACCTAAACGACTTTTATTGTCTGTACCATCAAGATCAATCATGGTCTGATCAATGCCTTTTTGATCCGTTGCATCCATGCCAATAACTGCTTTTGCTAAATCATTATTAACATGAGCGACCGCTTTTAAAACGCCTTTACCCATAAAACGTTGCTTATCATCGTCGCGCATTTCAATCGCTTCGCGCGCGCCTGTTGATGCACCCGATGGCACAATTGCCCGACCCATGGTGCCATTTGCCAATGTAACCTCGGCTTCTACGGTTGGGTTACCACGTGAATCTATTACTTCACGTGCGTGTATTTTTGTTATTTCAGACATT
>CAZMWD010000305.1:0-2772 GCA_964569685.1 uncultured Cocleimonas sp.
ACACCCATGACCACGAACCAAACTGTGCGTACGCTCTGCTGTTGAAAACAACGAACGCTATCAACGTTATCTTCATGCACTTAAAAACTTAGGAACTGTATAAAATAGGTTTGAAAACATTTATATCCATATAAGTGCTTGCATATTCCTACATGCTTATATTATTGTCAGCCTTCGGACAAAGGTAAGGAACGTACATGAAATAACTTGAACATTCTGACTTGTACCCAAAAAGAGGGGCATACTATCTGTTTACTCCTGACTAAATGATCTCACTCGTCGTGTATTTAGTGCTTTGCTTGCAAATGACTTAAAAGCGAATGCAGAACAACTATATTCCTCATGAGACCCGTTAGCCAGAATCAAAAATCCTGCATCATAATTGTTCAACTTATTCCATGCACGTTTCTAATAATCCAAAAAGATAAAAAATGCGAACCAAATTTATTCTCACCATTCTACTGTTGTTTTTTGTTATAACGACACACGCCGCACAGAAAATAGAATCAAATAAAACCCTTAGCGATCAACAGCAAAACTTTCTTGATACTTACAAAGCCCTTAAAAAAGGCGAAATGATTGACAGTAAAGGTCTCGAAGATTACGTGCTTTTCCCTTATCTTGAATATGAACGTATTCGGCGACACATTAAACGTACCTCTGATAAAACCTTAGAAAACTATATAAAGCGTTATGGCAATACGCCTATGGCAGAGAAACTCTGGACAGTCTGGCTGGGTCGTATGGTGATGCGCAAACAATGGCAAAGTGTGGTTGATTATTATAAAGAAGATACTGGGGGCACTACCGCCAAATGCTATTTCCTACATGCTAAAATCGAGCTTGCACTTAAAAACAAAGACAATATATCACTCGATAAAAACTTAAATAAGGCAAAAGAGTTATGGCTTACGGGGCAACGTCGCCCTTCTCGATGTAATCCATTATTTAAGGTGCTCAAACAAAAAGGGCGTATCAATCAAGATGCTTATTGGCAGCGTATTGCATTGATTATGGATAAAGGTAAAACTAGCCTTGCGAATGATCTTTCCCGACACCTTGAAACCAGTGATCAAAAAAAGATTAAACTCTGGATTCAAGCACGCAAGAACCCCAAAAAGGCGTTAAAAAGCGATTTGCTCGACCATCAATTAGGCAATCAAAAAGAACAAACACGAAGCAATCAACATCGCAGAAAAATAATCATCTATGCCATTAAACGCATGGCGCGAAAAAACTCCAGCGATGCTAAATCAGCATGGGCTAGCATCCAAAACAAACACACGTTTACAAGCAAAGAAAAGGCCGAGGTTCTCAGCTATTTTGGGGTTCGCGATGCGTTCAATCACAGCCCTTATGCGTTGCGTAGACTTGCCTCTATTAGCGCAAAATACCGTAGCGATAATGGCAACATCTGGATGGCACGTATGGCGCTAAGGCAGGGTGATTGGCAAAAAGTATTAGATGCCACCGATGCCATGAATAAAGAAGAAAAACAACGCGATATATGGCGCTACTGGCGCGCCCATGCTCTACACAAAACAGGATCCAAAGCACCGAGTAAAGTGCTTTTTGAAGCATTGGCCAAAGATGCTTCTTTTTATGGGTTTCTCTCAGCTGATCGCCTAAAGTTACCCTATCAACGATTGTTACAAACGCCCAAAGTTTGGTCAGAATGCACACCTGAAATAGCAGAATTAGAATCAATCAAACGTGCCGTTGAATTATTTGCTATTGGCAAACCGAACCTTGCTAAAAAAGAATGGTATTGGACGCTCAAACAGCTGAATAAAGAAGGTATTTTAGCGGCATCTGCTTATGCTATGGAAATAGGACAACCGTTTCTCTCTATTGTCACTGTATCAAAAACTAAAGACTGGAACCAAGTAGAGCTACGGTTCCCGATGCAATATAAATCACTGGTTAAGTCATCTGCCAAAAACCATAATATCAACCCTGCTTGGGTCTACGGCATTATGCGTCGCGAGAGTGCTTTTGATGCTCAAATAGTTTCCAGTGCCAAAGCACAAGGTTTGATGCAGGTATTACCTAGTACGGCAAAAGGCGTTGCCAAACGACTGGGGATAAGCAATCACCAAAAATCAGACCTTCTAATCCCTAAGAAAAACACCCATATCGGCAGTGCCTATTTAAGCGGACTTTTAAAGAAATTTAAAGGCAACTATGTGAAGGCAACCGCTGCTTACAATGCAGGCCCTAGTCGTGTTTTCAAATGGGCGCCTGATTATAATATTGATGCCCCGCGCTGGGTTGAAAGCATTCCCTTCACGGAAACCCGAAAATACGTGCGCGCTGTTATGTCGTATACTACGATTTATGATTTTAAACTACACCACGAACAAGGCACCCACTTACGCCTATCCAAACGTCTAAAACCCGTTGGCCCAAACTAAAAACCCGTAACAAATACAATTAATTAATGAAACACAAACAAACCACTCCAAAACAAGCGATTCGCAAGCAGAAAGGAGTTGCGTTAATTATCGCACTCATAATCACCACAATTGCGCTGGTGATAGCTTCTGCCGTGGTTTATCGTCAACAATTACATATTCGTCTAACAGCTAATATTTCCAACCTGCAACAAGCCTATCAATATGCAACTGGTATGGAAGATTGGGCAGGTACAATTTTAGAAGAAGATTATAAAGATAATCCCAAAATTGATTCGCTTGATGAAAACTGGGCAACCTTACTACCGCCTATCCCTATTCCTGGTGGTACAATGAACGGGCAGTTATTTGATTTACA
>CAZMWD010000306.1:0-2768 GCA_964569685.1 uncultured Cocleimonas sp.
GATGTTGATATGCGCGATACGCTTGAAGCTGCGGTGAGTACCTTCTTTGCTTGATTATAGTACATCACCAAAATCATCCTATAAGTGATGAATCATTTTTGTAGCTCGTATGAATACGAGCTACAAAGTTGCTCTAGTTATTGGATTGTTTTGGTTTTTTCCTAATCACCCATAGATAATCATCTATTCTAACAATAGAAATACTCTCTTTCTATGTATATTAGTTTTTCATTATACTGTCGCTACAAGTAGACCGATTCCTTACGAACAGTAAAGCAACAAAATGAAGACTAATAACTCATTACTACATACATTTTTTCCTTTTTTACGTTGGTTTCCGCTGACACAAGACAGTGTCCGCGCTGATGTCATTGCAGGGATAACTGTTGCCTTATTGTTAGTACCACAGAGTATGGCCTATGCCCAGCTTGCGGGATTGCCCGTCGTGTATGGGCTTTATGCTTCGATAATCCCCGTTATTATTGCCTCTATGTGGGGCTCGTGTAACCAGTTACACACCGCACCTGTTGCGATGCTTTCAATGATGTCAGCGGCTGCGTTGATTCCCTTTGCGGTGGTAGGCACGGATAAATTCATCGAACTAGCTATTATGCTGGGGCTTATGGTCGGTGTAATGCGCTTAGGGTTGGGTTTGGCAAAGCTTGGCGTACTGGTTAATTTTATCTCTAATCCGGTGCTGGTTGGCTTTACTAACGCGGCTGCAATCATTATTGGTTTTTCACAGCTGAGTAAAATTATCGGCGTTCCTTTTCCACGCAGTGATTCCTACATTATGGATCTTTGGGGTGTGGTGCTTCAAGTGGGTGAAACCCATTGGTTAACATTGGCGTTTGCGGTGGGGGCGTATTTACTTATTCGTGCCAGCGATACTTTTGTGAAGCGATTGCCTGGTGTACTGGTAGCGGTCGTGGTCGCTACTGCGGTCAGTGCTTTTATCAATTATGAAAACAAAGAGCAAATCACCCTTAGTAATATACATGCGAATGCAGAAGTAGCACTGATTAAGGATTATGCTGATGCCAAATCACAATTAAAGGCACTGAGTAACGGCATCGCCACTAGGAATGATCAACTCAATACGTTAAATCACAAGGATGACGATAGTAAAAATTTGCGAATAGCGCAACTCAAAGGCGAGATAGTTACACTAAAAATAAGAGAAGCTAATTTAAAGAAAGAATACAATCACCGTAAAATAGAATTATACCGTTTGAAATTTGTTCGTGTTGCTGAAGAAAATGACAATGTAATTTACTATACGCGGGGTAATGTACCAGAGGGAAAGCAAACGGATGGTAAAAACTGGAAATTCCTTACGGTTAAGGATGATCACGCCGTATTCTCTGCGGGTGGTTCTGTGGTGGGAGATATACCTAAAGGTTTGCCACAATTCTCTGTGCCAGTGATTGATTTAGATATTCTATTAATGCTCTTGCCGGCTGCATTTATTATGGCACTGATCGGTTTTATGGAGGCGACTTCAATCTCCAGAGCGATTGCGGTGACGACCAAACAGCGCACCGATATAAATAAAGAATTGGTAGGGCAAGGGCTTGCCAATACGGTGGGTAGCTTCTTTGGTTCTTATACGGTGAGTGGCTCTTTCTCCCGTTCTGCCGTGGCTGCGAAAACAGGCGCTCGTACAGGCTTGTTTGCTATTGTTAGTGCTCTGGCTGTGGTGCTGGTGTTGTTATTTCTTACGCCTCTTCTTTACCATTTACCACAGGCAGTCTTAGCGGTGATTGTTATGATGGCGGTATTTGGTTTGATCCGAGTTAAGCCATTGATTCATGCATGGCAGGTAGATCGTACTGGAGCGGTCATTGGCATCATTGCATTTATTGCGACGCTTGCGATGGCTCCTGCTATTGCAAATGGCATTATGGTTGGCATTGTATTGACGATGGTCGCTTTTGTTGTGAAAGCAATGAAACCGCGTACCGAGATACAGGCACACGATGAATACGGTGTTTTAACAGGCATGAAAGCTAATAATTTACCCGCTATCAGTCAAGACTTTGCCCCTTTTCGTTTTGATGGCGCTTTGATATTTGCCAATGTAAGTTTCTTTGAAAATGCTATTATAGAAGCAAGATCGACCTTTCCAAAAGCAAAAACGATTCTGGTTATTGGTGGCGGAATCAATTGGATTGATGCCAGTGGTGAAGAAAAAATTCGTGAGATGGCAAGTTGCCTGCGTAGCGTTGGTATCACGCTTGCTTTTAGTAGTCTAAAGAAGCAAGTGATTAAATCATTCGAGCGTGGTGATCTTTTCAGTGTCATTGGTGATGAAAATATTTTTCGTACCAAAGGGGAGGCAGTGCGCGCATTAACAGCGCGTTATAAAAAATAATATCTGCTAGAATGAGTTATATTTTTCAGGATAAAATTAAAATAAGGAACTAAAGATATGACATTAGACCCCGTTGTTCTCTTTTTTATTCTTGGTTTAGCCGCAGGCTTAATGCGCGCAGAGATGCGTTTGCCTAAGTCGATTTACGATTTTCTTAGTGTTATCTTACTACTTGCCATAGGGCTAAAAGGTGGCATAGAACTATCCAAACAATCATTTATTGCTTTGCTACCGGATATTATGGCAGTAATGGCAATGGGTTTTATATTGCCATTACTGGCTTTTCCCGTATTACTCTATCTGGGTCGGTTTAAAAAAGCAGATGCGGCATCCGTAGCAGCGCATTATGGGTCAGTTAGTGTCGGTACTTATGCTGTGGCAACGGCCTATCTAA
>CAZMWD010000307.1:0-2754 GCA_964569685.1 uncultured Cocleimonas sp.
CTGAAACAAAAATTCTGCGTTAAGTTCCGCACCTTATTTAATCCTGAGTCCTAAAAGGTTCACCAAACAGCATACTCATAATTATCTAGAATATTTCTATCTTTACTTATTAGCTTCGCCTTTTGTGCAGATGCGCTGGCAACAATTAAACGATCAAATGGGTCTCGCGTCCATGATAAGTCCAATGACTCATAGGCTATTGTTGCAAATTTCTCATCACTTACGTTTAAGGCTATTGCTTTTGTTAACTCGGTAATGATTTCCATTGGCTTGTAGTTTAAACGACCAATTTCATTTAAGAACTTTAACTCCATCACGACCATGGGTGATATTTTAAGCTCGTTATTGTTGATTAGTTTGAGAGATTGCTCAGAAAATTTGGCTAAGTCTTTTTGAAATAACCAAACAATAACATGAGTATCTAGATGGATGGATTCCATTCTTTACTCCAATCCATGCTGATAAAATCTTCACTATCACCGGTAACAACATTTTCATGCACGACTAAGTTATCGAGCTTGTTAACTTTTTGTGGTGGTATTATTTTGATTATTTGACCCTTGCGTTTAACCTCAATAATTTCATTATTTTCAAGCACTGAATCAAGAATATTATAAATATCTTCTCTTAACTTTGATGGTGTAATGACGGTACTCATACTGACTCCCATTAGTAACGATAATATGTAGCTTATCATTAATCGTACGTTATTTCAATAACACGTACGGTATAAGCTACGCATTAGTATTATCTTTGTTAAAAGCATTAAAATAAAAATATAAGAGAGAGCTTTGTAACTTCTGTGTGCTTCCGTGGCAAAAATAACAAAAATACACCTAACATGCTCTATACTGCTCCTACAAAATTGTTAAGAAACTAATTCTATTTTATGCCAGATAAAAACACCACAAAACCCTTAGTTCTCGTCGATGGCTCATCCTATTTATTCCGTGCCTTCTATGCCCTGCCCGCTTCATTAACCAGCCCCGATGGAATGCAAACCAATGCCATTCACGGCGTGTTAAATATGCTGGATAAATTACGCAAAGATTATCAACCAGATCACATGATCGTCATTTTTGACGCAAAAGGTAAAACCTTTCGTAATGATATGTATGCGGATTACAAAGCAACCCGCCCGCCGATGCCGGACGAATTACGGGATCAAATCGAACCTTTATATGAAATAGTAGAGGCGCAGGGTTACCCGATGATTATTATGCCAGGTGTCGAAGCGGATGATGTCATCGGCACAATGTCAGTCGGTTATGATGGTGATGTGATTATATCCACCGGTGATAAGGATATGGCACAGTTAGTTAATGATCGGGTTAGCCTTATCAACACTATGAGCAATAGTTTCTTTGATATTGAAGGCGTGAAGGAGAAATACGGCGTGCCGCCCGAGCGCATTCGTGATTATTTAGCCTTAATGGGCGATACCAGCGATAACATTCCAGGTGTTCCAAAAGTAGGGCCGAAAACAGCCGTTAAATGGCTAAATGAATATGATTCGCTTCAAGATGTGATGGATAATGCGGATAAATTTAAAGGCAAAGTGGGTGAAAACCTACGTGCATCTTTGGAGTTTTTACCGTTATCTTATGATTTAGTCACGATTAAATGCGATCTAAAATTAGATTGCACCCCAGAATTTGTCAGCTTTAACCCGCAAAATAATCAAAAACTGTTGGAGCTATATACAAAATACGGGTTCAGAACGCGCTTAAGCCAGTTACAGCAAGCGCATAATAAAGACGGTGGCGAACCACTGGCAATGCCAGAAACTAGCGATAATGATATTGCAATACCCGCTGTTGCAGAAATTAAAGACGTTGATTATCAAACACTCTTAACAACCGCACAGCTCGATGAGTGGATTGATAAGATGAAAGCCGCGCCACTGATTGCCTTAGATGCCGAAACCACCAGTTTGGATTATGTCGATGCAAAATTAGTCGGCTTATCATTTTGTATCGAAGCAGGCACGGCAGCTTATTTACCACTAGCGCATGATTATGTTGGCGTACCCGCGCAACTGCCGTTCGATGAAACGCTACAAAAACTAAAGCCTTTGCTAGAAGACCCAACGATTCTTAAAGTCGGGCAAAATCTTAAATATGATCGCAGTGTATTGCTTAATCACGATATAAAATTAAAAGGCATTATTCACGATACCATGCTGGAATCGTATGTACTGGATTCTGTATCGAATCGTCATGATAGGGATACCCTCAGCGAAAAACACTTAAATCACAACACCATAAAATTTGAAGAGGTTGCGGGTAAAGGTAAAAAACAACTCACCTTTAATCAAATCGAATTAGAACAAGCATCGCCCTACGCCGCAGAAGATGCAGATATAACGATGCGTTTACATAATTTCTTGTGGCCACAGCTTCAAGCGCGAAGTAAAATGGCGACCTTGTACAGAGAAATAGAATTACCCCTGTTACAAGTATTGTCGAATATAGAACGTAATGGCGTGCTAGTAGATGCCGAAATGCTCGGTAAGCAAAGCGTAGAATTATCGACCCGCATGGGCGAACTAGAACAAAAAATATACACCAAAGCGGGTGAAGAATTTAATTTAGGTTCGCCCAAACAGATTCAAGAAATATTTTTTAGCGAAGATAAACTCAATTTGCCGGTTATTCGCAAAACGCCCAAGAAGCAACCTTCAACCGCAGAAGATGTATTACAAGAATTAGCATTAGAACATGATGTACCACGTTGGTTATTAGAGCATCGTGG
>CAZMWD010000308.1:0-2731 GCA_964569685.1 uncultured Cocleimonas sp.
AATAAGGTGCGGAACTTGATGCAGAATTTTTGTTCCAGATTGAATGATCTAAATACTTAGCTGAGCTTTAGCGAAACTTAGAAGCTTCAGCAGGCGCATAGTTGTTCTGCATTCGCTTTTAAGTCATTTGCAAGCAAAGCACTAAATATGCAACGATTTTAGATCATTCAAGCTGGGGCAAAAAGGTTGCTATGCCCCGCTCCTTGGGTGCAAGTTAAGTTCCGTAAGTTATTTACTTCTGAGTCCTTAGAACGTAGATTTAACACATTCATTACTCTAATTCACTCAAAACACTATAAACAGCATCCGTTAATACTTGCAACTCACTGTTTTTAATAATATACGGTGGCATAATATACACCAATTTACCAAACGGTCTTAACCAAACCCCCAGTTTTGTAAACCGTGGTTGTGACCACGCTATATCTATCGGTTTATGCAATTCGACTACACCAATCGCGCCTTTTACACGCACGTTTTTTACAACGGCAAGTTCGTTACACGCTACTAATGTTTGATTCATTTGTGCTTCAATCGACTGAATGTTTTTTTGCCAATCAGATGCCAATAACAAATCAATACTGGCATTAGCGACACTACACGCCAACGGGTTTGCCATAAACGTAGGCCCATGCATTAATACGCCCTGCCCGTCTGCGCTAATTCCCTGAGCTATTTTTTTGCTGGTCAAGGTTGCGGCTAAGCTCAAATAGCCACCTGTTAATGCTTTACCTACCGTTAAAATATCGGGTTGAATATCTGCTTGCTCATAAGCAAACAACGTACCTGTGCGCCCAAAACCCGTGGCTATTTCATCTAATATTAATAACACATCATATTGATCGCATAATGCGCGTACACGGCGCAAATATTCGGGACAATAAAAACGCATCCCTCCCGCGCCCTGTACAATCGGTTCTATCATTACCGCCGCTAATGATTGATGATGATCGCCAATCTTGTTTTTAAAATCATCAATAAAGGAATCTTGCCAATCATCATCAGAATCACAACTCGGCGGGGCTTCTGCGAATATTTGTTGAGCCAGCACGTTACTGAACATTTGATGCATGCCATTTTCTGGATCAGATACCGACATCGCCCCAAAGGTATCGCCGTGATAGCCATTACGCACCGTGAGTAGTTTTGACTTTTGAGGTGTGCCCTGTGCATGCCAATACTGGATTGCCATTTTAATCGCAACTTCCACCGCAACCGAACCAGAATCTGCAAAAAACACATGCTGTAAATTATCGCAGGTCAGATCAATCAGCTTTTTGCCAAGAGTAACAGCGGGTTGATGGGTTAAACCCCCAAACATTACGTGCGACATTTTTTGAGATTGATCTATCAGCGCTTGATTCAACACAGGATGATTGTAGCCATGAATCGCCGACCACCAAGATGACATACCGTCTATTAATTTCGTACCATCAACCAATTCAAGATGAACGCCTTGCGCAGAAACCACTGGCAACACAGGTGATGGATTAAGCATACTGGTATACGGGTGCCAGATATGTTCGGCATCGTAAGCAAGCCAGTCATTTGTTGATTTAAATGTCATTTGGTTTAATTGAAGAGTTACCTAAGGAGAACCTGATCAAGTCCCATAAAATTCTGCTGACTTACAAAAATTTAGTATACTTGATCAGGATCTCCTTAAATAGTCTGCGATAATTAAGATGATACTTTTTTTAGAAACATCGACACCTATCTTATTAGTCACTTTCTCTAAGGTATTCATCTGTAACTCCTAAGTTTCTACAGGTTTATTAGACCATTACAAACTGTTCGAGATAAAATAAAGAAACGGTATAGTGACTATAAACTCTGCACTATTTCTTGAGAACCAAACATACACGCTTCTATTGCTTCTGTTATACTTTCACCCCATGAAGCTCGTCATTATTCTTTTATGTTTCTGTTTACCTACATGGCTTTATGCCCTAGATGGGGCAGCACTGACAAAAAAATATTGCGGTGAATGTCATCAACAAGATGGCAATAGCAAAAAAGAAAATATCCCCAAAATAGCAGGGTTCTCCGCTATTTTACTGTTTGATATATTGGATCAATTTAAACACGCAGATCGCTCATCTGCTAAAATAACCATCAATAATAAAACGACGGATATGACTAACGTTAGTCAGCAATTAAAGCAAGATGAAATGGAAGCCATTGCGATTTATCTATCGGAACAAACCTTTAAACCCGCGATACAGCCATTTGATAGTAAGTTAGCCTCTATCGGTAAGCAATTACATCAAGATTTATGTAACGATTGCCATGGAAAAGATGGCGCAAGTGCGGTGGATGATGCCCCTATTCTTGCTGGACAATGGAAAATATATTTGAAAAAACAGTTCGAACAATTATCTTCACATAAACGCCACATGCCAAAGCGCATGAAAAGAAAATATCGTAAATTGAATGATAAGGATATACAGGCTCTGCTAGAATTTTACGCGAGTCGTAAACCATAGAGACATAACAGAATGATAGTTCGAACCACATTTGTTATTACACTTATTACTCTACTGTCATTAGCAACCGCTCAGGCTAAGACACTCATGACAGCTAATAGCGGTGAAACCTCTTATCACGTTGAACAAGTAACCGATGGGCTGGGTGTTATCTGGGCGATGACCTTTCTGTCAAAAAACCATCTCATTTTTACTCAACGTAGTGGTGAAGTGGGTTTATTCGATATTCGTGCTAATCGCACAAA
>CAZMWD010000309.1:0-2729 GCA_964569685.1 uncultured Cocleimonas sp.
TTTCTTGATCGTGTGGTGGGCTTTATGGTGTCGCCGCTATTGTGGTCGAAGGTTGGGCGCGGGCTTTCTGCAGGGCGCGTTCAATCCGTTGCCGTACGTTTAATCGTTGATCGCGAACATGAAATTAATGCGTTTAATCCGGTAGAGTTCTGGGATGTGTTTGCGGATTTAGCGACAAAATCAGGCGAAGCGTTACGTGTAGAAGTTACTAAAGATAATGGTAATCCTTTTAAACCTGTTACTGAAAAACAGGCAATGGAAGCCGTTGGAAAATTAAAATCTGCCGACTATTCCTTATTAAAGCGTGAAGATCGCGCGACCAGCAGTAAACCGAAAGCCCCTTTTATAACATCAACGTTACAACAAGCAGCAAGTACCCGCTTTGGCTATGGCGTAAAACGCACCATGGGCTTAGCGCAACGTTTGTACGAGCGCGGTTATATTACCTATATGCGTACCGACTCAACTAACTTGAGTAAAGATGCGCTGGAAAGCGTGCGCGCGTTAATCGGTAAAAAATACGGTAGTGATTATCTACCAAAAGCGCCTAATTTCTACGGTTCTAAAAGTGGCGCGCAAGAGGCGCATGAGGCGATTCGCCCATCAAATGCCAAAGTCATGATGAATCAATTAAACGATGTTGGCGATGATGCAAAAAAACTCTATGAATTGATTTGGCGACAGTTTGTCGCGTGTCAAATGGTGCCTGCAAAATATGATTCAACCCGCTTGATTATTCAAGCAGGTCAATATCATTTGACCGCATCCGGTCGTACGTTGCGTTTTGCGGGTTGGACAAAAGCATTACCTACCATGAGTAAAGAAAAGCCTGATTTACCAGCCTTAAAAGAAGGCGAAGGCTTAAATTTAGTGGAGCTTGACCCACAACAACACTTTACTAAACCACCACCGCGTTACACCGAAGCATCGCTAGTAAAAGAATTAGAAAAACGCGGTATTGGTCGCCCATCTACCTATGCATCTATTATTTCGACGATTCAAGATCGTGGTTATGTAAAAGTAGATTCACGCCGTTTCTTCGCAGAAAAAATGGGCGAAATTGTCACCAAACGTTTAGTCGGAAGCTTTGAAGAGTTAATGAATTTCGATTTCACCGCCGAAATGGAAAAAGAGCTAGATGAAATCGCCGATGGTAAACTCCAATGGAAAGACGTACTGGATGATTTCTACAAGAATTTTAAAGTCACCCTAGACAAAGCCAAAGACGATCCCGAAAAAGGTGGTATGCAGACCAATGAAATGGTCATAACCGAAATCGAATGCCCTGATTGTAGTCGTAGCATGGGAATTAGAACGGCGGGAACAGGCGTATTTTTAGGTTGTGATGGTTATAACTTACCCCCTAAAGAGCGTTGTAAAAAGACCATTAATCTCGTTCCCGCAGAAGAAACGATCGACGTTAATAACGAAGATGCAGAAACCCAAGCCTTAATGGCAAAACACCGCTGTAAAAAATGTGATTCAGCGATGAAAAGCTATTTCATTGACGAGAGCACTAAGCTACACGTTTGTGGTGAAAACCCCGAATGTAACGGCTACGAAATAGAAAAGGGTAAATTCAAGCTCAAAGGCTACGAAGGTCCTGTGGTTGAATGTGAAAAATGTGGACATGATATGCACTTGACGACAGGTCGCTTTGGTCCCTACATGAAATGTAGCAATGTCGATGATTGTAAAAATACCCGTAAGATTCTACGCAATGGCGAAGTTGCACCACCACGCGAAGACCCTGTTCATATTCAAGAATTAGAATGTGAAAAATCAGATGCTTACTTTATCCTACGCGACGGTGCGGCAGGTTTATTTATGGCGGCCAGTACCTACCCAAAATCACGCGAAACCCGCGCACCTTTGGTAGAAGAACTACAACGTTTTAAAGATCGCATTTCAAAGAAATTCTATTTCTTAGCCGATGCCCCTGCAGAAGATCCGCAAGGCAATAAAGTTGCAGTGCGTTTTGATCGTAAAGCTAAAGAGCACTATGTTCGCTCCGATGTGGATGGTAAAGCGACGGGTTGGTCAGCGCGTTATGAAGGGAAGAAATGGATTGAGACGTTAGCTAAAAAGAAAAAAGCAGTGAAGAAAAAACCTGCTAAAAAGAAAGTATCTAAGAAAAAAACAACGGCTAAAAAGAAATAACGCCTCTCTCCCTAGCAGGCGGTGTGCTGAGCGAGCCGAAGTAGAAAGGGCTGGGGAGAGGGTAGATACTCACTCAAAAAAACAGTGCCACCTTTTACTAATGATCATTACTCAACAAACGACTGACTTAATCGAGCCTTTTAAACAAGGCAAAGTGTTCGCTTATCCAACCGAAGCGGTTTATGGCTTGGGTTGCGATCCTGATAATCAAAGTGCCGTGATGCGCTTGCTTGATATAAAAAATCGCTCTATTGAAAAAGGGCTGATTTTAATTGCGAGTGATTTTTCGCAAGTAGAAAAATACCTAAAACCACTGTTACAAGACCAAATACAATTCACACATCCAAGTGATACAACCTATATCTATCCCGCTTTAGATTCTGCACCTAAGTGGTTAACAGGTGGTTTTGCTAGTCTAGCGGTTCGTATAACTAAACATCCGTTGGTGCGCGAGCTGTGTGAGGCAGTAGAGTCGGCTCTGGTTTCAACAAGCGCAAATCTATCTGGGCAAGCACCTGCAAAAACAGCTGAAGAAGTCACGATTCAATTAGCGAATAAAGTGGATATTA
>CAZMWD010000310.1:0-2716 GCA_964569685.1 uncultured Cocleimonas sp.
CCGCTTCTTCGGGAATATCTTTTGTTTTACAAGCACCCCCAATCACGTAAATAATAATGACCATCGCCACCAATAAATAAATATAGGAACGGATATTTTTTTTCATTTTCATGATTTTTTTATCTCTAATAAATGACGCTGACCATCCACATACGGCACTTCTAATTGATGACTCTCTATCAATTGAAATTCTTTAGGTAAGTAGTGTATTTCCTCTTCGGGATAACGCCCTTTCATTGCATACAATACGCCATTTTCTGAAAGATGAGTAGACGATGTTGTTACGAAATCATAAATAGAAGCAAACGCGCGACTAATAATTGCATCAAAGGTTTGATTCGTTTGCCACTTTTCAACACGCGCATGTTCAACGGTTACATTTTTTAAAGATAGCTCAATCACTGCTTGTTGAATAAAGCGCGTTTTTTTGCTGTTGGTATCCAATGCAGTAAACTGTCGTTGCGGTTGCATAATCGCCAGTGGAATAGTGGGTAAACCCGCCCCACTCCCAACATCTAAACAGTTATCACCTTTTATAAGATCAGCTACCACAAGGCTATCGAAAACATGCAAGGGAATCATCTCTTTTGGATCACGAATAGCGGTTAAGTTGTAGGCTTTATTCCAACGATTTAAAAGTTCAACATAGTGTTTTAACGATGCGAGTTGAGCTTCATCAAGAGTACAATTGAGTTGCTGTAGTCCTGAATCCCACAATTTATCCATTTTTGTTAGGGTGCCCAAACTTTTCTCTCATTGCACTATTCATAGCGCGCTCTTTTGCTTCATTTAAACCTTTATTTGTAAGCGCTTGTTTAGTGGTTTGATGCCGATGCTTTTTTAAATGCACCATTAAGATAGAAATGGTTGCAGGAGTAACCCCAGGAATACGCGATGCTTGTCCGATGGTTGTCGGTTTTTGATCTTGTAATTTTTGGCGCGCTTCGTTGGATAAGCCGCCCTTTATAACGGCATAATCAAAATCAGTCGGGAGTTGCATTTCTTCATTCTTTTTTTGTTTTTCTATTTCTTGTTGTTGACGATCAATATACCCCGCGTATTTAAACTGTACTTCAACTTGCTCGGCTACTTTTGTATCTTCAACAGCGGGGCCAATAGCCTCTATTGTCATCAAGGATTGATAAGTCACATTGGGGCGACGTAATAATTCGCTCAGGTGATATTCACGACTTAATGCGCCATCAAACACTGTCTCCATTTGATCTTGGTTAATATCACTGGGGCGTAATATGGTATCGCGTAAACGTTGCATTTCGACTTCAATTTTTTCACGTTTTTCATTAAATGTGCGCCAACGTGCCTCATCAACTAAACCAAGCGCGTAGCCTATTTCAGTAAGACGTAAATCAGCATTGTCTTCTCTTAATATAAGACGGTGTTCCGCTCGGCTGGTGAACATTCGGTAAGGCTCTTGCGTGCCGCGGGTGATTAAATCATCCACCATCACACCAATATAAGCCTCGCTACGTTTAGGAAACCACGGGTCTTTTTCTTGCACCAATAACGCCGCATTAATACCTGCTAATAAGCCTTGCGCGCCTGCTTCCTCATAACCCGTTGTACCGTTTATTTGCCCTGCAAAAAACAGCCCTTTTACAAACTTAGTTTCTAGCGTAGGTTTTAAATCACGCGGATCAAAATAATCATATTCAATGGCATAACCTGGGCGGGTGATATGGGCTTTTTCAAACCCTGCGATTGAGCGAATGAATTCAAATTGAACATCAAACGGTAAGCTGGTGGAAATACCATTGGGGTAAACTTCATAGGTGTCCAAACCTTCTGGTTCTACAAATATTTGATGACTGTCTTTATCCGCAAAGCGTACAATTTTATCTTCTATTGACGGGCAATAACGTGGACCAACACCATCAATCACCCCAGTATACATAGGTGAACGATCAAGGCCCGCGTGAATAATATCGTGCGTTTTTTGATTAGTATAAGTGATATGACAGGATATTTGACGCGGATGATCTTCTACTTTTCCCATATACGAAAAGGTGGGAATGGGTGTATCACCCGGCTGTTCTTGTAACTTACTAAAGTCGATTGAACGTGAATCAATCCTCGCGGGTGTACCCGTTTTTAAACGATCAACCCGAAATGGCATTTCTCGCAAACGATCCGCCAAAGCAATCGAAGGAGGGTCTCCCGCGCGACCGCCTGAATGATTTTGCAACCCAATATGAATCAAGCCACCAAGGAATGTACCGACGGTTAAAATTACAGTTTTGGCAGAAAACTTTAAACCCATCTCCGTACAAACACCCACAACCCGCTGATCATCGCCATCACCTTCAACAATCAAATCATCAACCGCTTGCATAAAAATGTGTAAATTATCTTGGGATTCAACAATTTTACGAATCGCCGCTTTATATAAAACACGATCTGCTTGCGCACGCGTGGCACGAACCGCAGGGCCTTTGCTGGCATTAAGGGTACGAAACTGGATACCCCCTTTATCCGCCGCATGTGCCATTGCACCACCGAGCGCATCAATTTCTTTGACGATATGCCCTTTACCGATACCACCGATGGCTGGGTTACAACTCATCTGCCCAATGGTTTCGATATTATGTGTGAGTAATAAAGTCTTCAAACCCATACGCGCAGGCGCAAGGGCGGCTTCGGTTCCGGCATGACCGCCACCGATTACAATGACATCAAATTTTTCTGAATAAAACATAAT
>CAZMWD010000311.1:0-2700 GCA_964569685.1 uncultured Cocleimonas sp.
CGCCCCTTATCATCACGGTAGATAATTTGTTTGTAAGCAGGTCGCCAGCGAATTACATTGGCAAACTGCGGGTCTTGAATCACTTGTTCTCGTAAATCACGCGCTACGCGTAAGAAAGTAGTGTTATTTAACAGTACATCTGAAACTTGATTCGGGAAATTAGCTTCTACTGGGACGCGTTCATTACCTGTTGCAACTAGATTGAAAAAGGTTTGATAAAAATCTAAAAAACCACGTAATACTTGTTCGAATTCGTACCAGAAATATTGATCTTTAAGTTTTTCTGCGCCACCGATTAATTCCCAACTCGGTAAACCTTGCGGGTAACCGGTGAGTTTTAGGGCGCATTCTTCTGAAGGCAATAGCTTTAATAATTGTAAATCCAGCACCTCTAAAAACTCGTGATACACATCGCTTAAATGGCGTAAAAATAAGGTGTTGTGCCCACTGTCGGTTAAGTTCGGGTTACTTGCATCCGCTTCTTTTGATGCTTTTAAATCCGCAATGGGGAACACCATAAAGTGATTATGAATCATGCGAATACTGGGCACACCGGGTTTATTTAACGGCCAAGTAGAATCCAAACTTGCTTCGCCACAAAGGACTAAATGTTTTTTAGGGTCGGGATATTTTTCAAGCATATACTCGATCAAAATTTGGGTCATTTTTGACCAGACTTTCTTCTGTTGACGTTCCATCTGGTCACGACGAACAGGGCGACCGAGCGGATCAAGAATACGCCGTGAAGTATCTAAAATAACAGAAGTATCAAACTCGGTGCTGTGCCCGATGAGTTTGCGATACATCAGCAAATCTTCTGGGGTGCGGAATAAGCCATTTTCTTCGGCTAGATTTTTAAGGTTTGCAGCACTATTGAAAAACTCAACGGGGGACATGCCTTCTGGCACAGTTAAGGACATCGAAGGGCGTGGAGTGATTATTTCTCTAGGTGTTAACTTCATTTGCATTCCTATTATCTATTATGATTATTGCTCGTATAGTAGCATGTTATCCAGTGACTAAACCGACACGAATCGCGTCTAACTTTAGCTGTGCTGTTTTTAAATAGCCGAGTAATTCAGTGGCATTATCTTCTAATTGTTTGATTTCATCTTGACGGATATTTGGGTTTACTTTCGCCAGTGCTTTAAGCCGTTGTTGATCTTGTTTCGCTTCTGCGAGCATGTTGGCTTGGGCTTCTTCAATCATTTTGGTTTGTTGTGGTTTTATTTGCTGTTGCACTGTTTCTACTAATTGCTGAATATGCGGGCGGGCGTGTTGAATCAATTCTAACAGCGTGCGCTTATTGACGCGTTGTGCCTCTGCATTTAATAGCGCGTGATTTAAAATTTCGCTTAAGTCATTGCCGTTAGTGTCGATAACCTTGCGAATAATTCCATCCGAAATATAGCGTGGGACTTGGAGATAATTGGGTGCAGGGCAATGTACTTTAAAAATAGCTTCGAGGATGAGCGTACCTGCAGGCACTTGCTCTGAACTTAGCTCAAGCGCACAAAAAGTGGCATTACCAAATTCACTATTAATGATCATATCCATCGAGCCGCTAACCATGGGATGCTCCCATGTGAGAAAATGCACATCTTCTCGTGAAAGTGCCGTGGCGCGGTTGTAGGTTGCTGTCATGCCATCTTCGGGTAACGAAGGAAAGTGTGCATTCATCATATGATCGGTTGGTTTTAGGATGAAACTCTCGCTACTATGGGGTTGATTATCGACACCGTGTTGATCAAAAACAGCGTCCATATAGGTGCTTAATGCTAACGGATTACTAATGTCGTTTACATTATTGATGACTGTCTGCGCATGGTTTGCATCGCAGGAATTAAGTTCTAATAGTCGATCCCGCCCCTGTTGCATCTGATGTAGTGTTTCTTCTGTGAGTGCCTTGGAGCGAGTAATAAAGTCATCAAATGTATCACTTTCTTGTTGTTCTTGAGGTGGTTTTGAAAAATAAAGTAATTCGCGCTTTAATTCATTTTCAAATGTTTCAAAAATACTATGCCCGACAGAACACACATGCTCAAACGCATTCAGCCCTTCGTGATACCAGCGCATTAGGCGTTGTTGTGCGCTTCCTTCAAAGTAAGGAATATGAATATTAATGGTTTGAGTTTGCCCAATACGGTCAAGGCGACCAATACGCTGTTCTAATAAGTCGGGATTTAGCGGTAGATCAAATAAGATTAGGTGGTGAGCAAATTGAAAATTACGCCCTTCACTGCCGATTTCGGAACAGATTAAAATCTGCGCACCCATTTCATCATCTGCAAAATAAGCAGCGGCACGATCACGCTCCAGAATACTTAAACCTTCGTGAAAAACACTGGGCGTTGCCGTTGTTTTAAGGCGTAAATGTGCTTCTAATGTTAATGCCGTTTGTGCATGCGCACAGATTAATAATACTTTGTCATTTGGATGTTTTTCTAACCACTGGCTTAGCCAATCAACACGTGGATCAAGTTCTATCCATTTGTTATCCGGCGAGTCTGGGCTGTCTGCTAAAAGAGTTTCTGGATGTAATTGATCTTCCAGTGTCGCCTCGTCGCTTTGATACACTTCTGGAAAGGCTAATGGATAGGTGTGCAATTCTCTTTGCGGAAAACCTTTGACTGCATCACGGGTATTTCTAAATAAGACTCGACCTGTGCCGTGTCTATCTAGCAAGCTTTGAATCACGCT
>CAZMWD010000312.1:0-2700 GCA_964569685.1 uncultured Cocleimonas sp.
GGTCATGTGTTTTTTAGTATAGGTGATCGGGGTGAGCGCTCGAATGGACAGAACCTGAAAACCCATGCCGGCTCGATACTGCGATTAACGCTAGAAGGTAACACTCCCAAGGATAACCCTTTTGTAAATAATAAAAAGGCACTACCCGAAATATGGAGTTACGGACACCGAAACCCACAAGGTATGGCGTATGACGCGATTAACAAAACACTATGGTCCATAGAACACGGGCCGCGAGGCGGTGATGAAATTAATATTATTCAGCGTGCTAAAAACTATGGCTGGCCCGTTATCTCTTATGGGAAAGAATATTGGGGACCAATAAGCGTCGGTGAAGGCACATCAAAGCCCGGCATGGAACAGCCAGTTAAAGTCTACACCCCATCGATAGCACCGAGTAGTCTGTTGCTTTATACCGGTAACGCGTTTCCAAAATGGCGTGGAAATCTCTTTGCGGGCGCATTAAAAATCAGACACTTAAATCGTGTGATATTGAATAATAAAGATAATACTCAAAAAAATAATAAAGGTGATAAAAAGAAGAATATTGCCGAAGAACGCTTGCTGAGTAAACTGAATGAACGCATTCGCTCTCTTGCTCAAAGCCCAGAAGGTTGGATTTATATCGGTACAGATAGCGGAAAGATTATTAGAATCGTCCCCGTTAAATAGGCTCTTTGATTATCAAAATAATGATATTTCAATTTAAACCTCAAACAATGTAAACTTTTTACAAATTAGACCGTCATAGGTGGCTTTATCGGTTCGCATTGTGTTTTTTTCAATGCCCAGCGTTTATTTGTTCCTTGTAAGATTAAAACACAATTATCACCCGATTTTACTAAGCGAAACACACTGGGCTTTGCTCTCTCATTAATTGCTTTACGACTATGAGTATTTATTCCCAAAAGACGCTTTTGTTCAATAATCAGAACATTGCCATGCGTGAGTGCATCACCCGCTAGCAATACCTTTGAAAGGTTTAATGCGTTTGCAACAATACGTTGTAATTCAGCTTTGCTGCTATTGTTAACCGCAACAATACGCGCCGGTACATTCGGTATAGCCGTATTTAGCGATGTGGAACTACAGGCAGTCAATAGCCCCGCTGTTATCAATAAAAATAACGAAAGCAATGCGAATAGAGGTACTGTAAATAAAGCTATCTTCATTATTATTTCCTTTTTACAGCTTCTTATTACTATTAGGTGTACCCATTATCATATTATTTAACCAAATCGGTTTAATCGTGTTTCCATCAATAGACGATAATGCAGAAGCGTCTTTTGCTCTGCCAGATGAAACAGGACATGCTCCATTGTTTCGATAAAACAATGCGGTCGCGAGACGTGCTTCGGATTCATCCCCCAGTGCGTGTGTGAAATCATCTTTAACCGAACAACCTGGCAATAAAACCCCGGCATTTTCAGTCGTATCAACAGGTGAAAAACCATCAGCGTATTCACTAAAGCCTTTGGCGTTTTCTGTTTTAAAATTAACACTAAAATAAGCCGTGCCACAGTTATCTGCAGGATTAAAACCATACGGTTTACCACAGGTCGTTGTACCAATTTGAATCACTTCTATATCAATGCCACGTAAGCCATTTATCACTAACTCACTAGCAGAGCAGGTATTGGGTCCCGTTAAAACAAACACACGAGAAAGATTCAGCGTAGGAAGTAACACATTGGGATTAGGTGCATTAGACGGCGTGTGCGTTAAAAAGAGCGCACTTTCATTTTGATCGGCAAGTTTATCATTGAATTTAATCGTGCCTACCGGTCGACCGTTTGCAGCTTCTGCCCCCGCAATCATCGAGCCTAATTCGAGTGCAATATAGATTGCCCCTCCACCGTTATAACGAAGATCAACGATAAGATCACTAATATTTTCATCTTTAAAACCTGAAATAGCATCGATTAGTTGTTTTTCAGCTGTTCCGATATGCGCATTAAAGGTTAGATACCCTACTTTACCCGTAGTGGTGTTGATTGTTTTAACGTTTTGCACTGGCTGAGAGGTAATCACAGAAGAAGTCATCGTAATCGTGCGAGTAGTCGATGCACCCACATCTTGTACTTTAAAGGTATGTGTCTCACCTGTTGCACTGGGGAATAAGCCCGCATTAATAGGATTAAAATCCGCACTATTTAGCGTATTAACCAAATCAAACCCATCTACTTCCAAAATTTTTGTGCCACGTTTTAGATTGGCGGCTGCAGGGGTATTAGGTTCGGTATAAGCCACCACTAATTCTCTGGGTGGCGTATTTGTTATAAAACTAAAAGTAACCCCGTAGCCAGCAGAAACGCCGGACTGTGATTGTTGCAGGTATTCATCGGTAGGAAGTGTAAAATGAAATTGATCTTTAGGTTTACCTGATGAAGTCGTGCCAAGCGTTTTTAACTGCTGAAAATAGTTAATTGGCGTATCAAATAACGCGGGGTCTTGGTCTTCTACTTCGTCATACCAAAGATAGTTCTTATTATTCCATGAACGTAACCAATGTTTCTCAAGAAGTAATGATCCAGACTTGTCTGGATATGCCTGTGTTGTCCCCGGATAGTTTCCCGAACGAGGATTTTCACAGCGTGCAAAAAATGTGCTGTCAGATTCAAAACCATTTTTTGTCCACGTGGGTGACTCACTGGGCGAGTCAATTAATTGATTAACACCAAAACTATTATTACCTCCTCC
>CAZMWD010000313.1:0-2692 GCA_964569685.1 uncultured Cocleimonas sp.
CCCGGTGGATCATAGTTACACGCCCAAATCTGTGCTTTGTCTTTACAAACAACAATAGCACAACCAACGTTGCTGGTTTCTCTCCATACCATCTGCGTATAATGACCACAATCCTCACCTGCTTTACATTGATTGGTATCGTAGTTGTAAAAAGCCTCTTCTTCTGCCCACGCCTTTACTATCTCGGGTGCGCTAAACTGTTGAAGTTTAATCACGCCGTCTGACCATTGTTCGGGGCTTGCCCAGAATAAATTCTCACCAAAACGTTGTTTAAAAGGTCCGAAATTAGGGCGGTGGATCATCGCGCAGTTCTGGTTATTAGAGAGTTCGTTTGCCCATTGTTGTGCATATCCTGCCAATTGATTAGACCATTGCAGGGGAGAGAGCCCATGTTTAGCACGCACTGTGTTGTGTGAATCGAGCAGACCAGAAAATTTTGAGGGCTCAGCAAATACGTTATTGCTTAAAAAGAGAGTGGCGGTAAGCGTTAGAGTAAGCGCAATTAATCGTTTAGGCATTAATTTAATTTCATTTTATTGATGAGAATACACTATAAGACACTGCTTAATAATTAACCAATTTTTGTCGTGTTGACGGTTTACATAGACCGATAAACGATAATTTTTTTGCGAAGGCGGTTTAAGCCGATTAAGGATGATTAATAAGGTTCTGCCTCAAGTATCGTATTTTATTAAATCCTCAGTTCCTATCATCGTCACTCAACTCTTCTAATAATAATGATTTACAGGTAATAGCTTTTGGTTTGCGTAAACCCATTAATTGTAAAATGGTGGGAGCAAGGTTGCTTAAACCACCGCTAGTGCGTAAACGCCAGAATGATTTATCCACTATAAGACAAGGTACTGGATACACCGTATGTTGTGTGCTTGGCTCGCCTGTAAAAGGGTCAACGTATTCATCACAATTACCATGATCTGCTGTCACAATAACGGAATATTCATTTTCAACTGCAGCATCTAGTACCCGCCCAACTTCTGTATCGAGCGTTTCGACGGCTTTAATAATAGCATCTGGGATAGCAGAATGACCGACCATATCCCCGTTGGGGAAATTCACAACAATAAAAGAATGTTTTTGTTTGTTGACGGCATCAATCACCACATCGGCAAGTTCTTTAGCGCTCATCTCCGGTGCTTCGTCATAGGTATGCACACGTGGCGAATCAATCATAATGCGGTCTTCTCCCGCATAGGGTGTTTCGCGACCCCCATTTAAAAAGAAGGTGACATGTGCATATTTTTCGGTTTCGGAGGCGTGCAGTTGTCGGTAGCCCGATAAACTAATGGTGTGGGCTAAATTAGTTGAAGGTCGTTCTGGTGTAAAAGCAACAGGTGCGAGCAATTTTTTGTCGTATTCAGTAAGGCATGTCACTACTAGCGGTGAATAAGTACCACGATCAAATTTTGAAAATTCATCCATGCCAAAGGATTCTGCAAGTTGGCGAGGTCGAT
This sequence comes from uncultured Cocleimonas sp., assembly GCA_964569685.1. Lineage (GTDB taxonomy): Bacteria > Pseudomonadota > Gammaproteobacteria > Thiotrichales > Thiotrichaceae > Cocleimonas. Next base: position 1,473 of record CAZMWD010000313.1, read on the forward strand.
CATTTCTAAAATTAAAGAAGATAAAAGAATCATCACCGTTTATTTGCTTTGCATCGGGCATGATGCGAGGGAAAATAAACTCATCGGTTTCATCATTAGCGTAGGCTTCATCAATAGCACTTAATGGATCGCTTGCTTCTTTGCCAACACCATGAACCATCGCATTAAATGCGCGCTCGGTTCTGTTCCAGCGGTTGTCTCTATCCATTGCGTAGAAACGCCCTGTGATTGTGGCAATACTACCACCGTATTTTTCCGTCGCTTTAAGTAACTTAACAAGGTATTTTTTAGCTGATTTTGGTGGCACATCACGACCATCCGTGATCACATGAATAACGGCTTCAACCTTTCTTTTTTTGCACATTTTAAGTAGCGCAATTAAATGGTTAATGTGGCTGTGTACGCCACCATCAGATAACAAACCAACCAAGTGAACGGGTTTATTGTTTTCTTTAGCGATCATGATGGTGTTGAGGAGTACATTGTTCTTTTTAAAGCTGCCGTCTTCAATGGCATCATTAATACGCACTAAATCTTGTTTGATAATAATGCCACAGCCAATAGTTAAATGACCGACTTCCGAGTTGCCCATTTGCCCATCAGGTAAGCCTACCGCAGACCCTGATGCTTGTAATGTGGTGTGTGGGTATTGACTAAAATATTCATCTAACCTTGGCGTTTTGGCTTCATGAAAGGCATTGTTCTTTTTGCTGGGATTTACACCGACACCATCCATGATGATGAGCATGGTTTTACGACGGGGGACGCTGATTTGATTCACTTTAAAAGTCCTAATGTAGAAAAATATTATCTGCCTATAATAACTGGAAAATACTTTAAATTCACTACAACAAAAGGGAGATTGTAAAACTTTAATCCATAAAAAAGCCCGCTAGTATATGCCAGCGGGCTTTTATTAAACTTGTTTACTGTTAAGCCGTTAGAACTAAATATGCCAACATCAAAGAAAGAAACACAAATCCGCCAATCATTGATTTAACGAGAGGTGGAAATGGTGTACACATTTCATTGCCGTTTGTTGATTCTTCTGACCCAAGTAATTTCTTTATAAAACAGTTCATAGGATGCTCCCCTAATAATTTGTGTAAATAATTCGACTCTGATTCTCACGAAAGTTCAGAAAAAATGATAATAATTTCTAAGCTTCTAAAAAAATAAGATAAATTCCAAACCGCTAAATTAAGAATTTTAATGAAAAA
>CAZMWD010000314.1:0-2691 GCA_964569685.1 uncultured Cocleimonas sp.
CTAAATATCAATGCTTATTTCTTAAACAATTTCTCACCAAATTGATAACTCGCCAAACCACTTAAAATAAGAGCTGTGCCAACAAATATCCATAACGTTAATGCTTCGTTGTTAAGCCAATGACCAAGTAATAATGCAGTGACGGGTGTGATTAAAGTAATCAAAGAAACTTTGGATGCTTCTACATGATTGAGTAAATAATAATATAAAGAAAATCCCAATACCGAACCCATAATTGCCAGATAAATAATCGACCAAGCCACCCGCGTTGAAATAATTTCTGGTAGCTCACCATCAAATATCCACCAGGTAAGAATAAACAAAGGAACCGAAACAACAAGCCCGCCCGTTGTCATTACAATACCCGGAAGATCAGCCTTTATCTGTTTAATCCACACTGCTGTACTGACTTGTGACAGCACGCCTATAAGTGCCAATACAACACCCAGCATAGTGTATTCACTGATCGATGCACCTTGCAAAAAGATAATCGCTAAACCCGCCAAACCCGCAATCACACCAATGATACGATGTAACGTAAACGCCTTTTCACCCAATACAATACTGCCAAGCACACCGGCAAAAACGGGTGATGTCCCCCAGATAACCGCAATCCAGCCTGATGGAATATAGCTTACCGCCCAATAGCCGAACAGCATGGCTAAGTAAATGCCAATGCCCGATGCAATATAAGCGCGTATGGCTTTGCGGTGTAACGAAAAAGAGTGGCGCAATGCGATCATCACCCCTGTTGAAATAATCACGGCGAGCATCATCCGTGCAGTAACGCCAAATAGAAAGCCGACCTCTTCGCCACTCCACTTTAAACCCAGTGGGGTGGTTGACCAGATTATTATTACGCCCAAAAAGGCGAGCTTTATAGCCATTTGTTTATCTCGTTTAGAGACCTCAGCATCAATCAGTGGTGAAATAAACGCAGAAACCAGTATGAATATCGTGATGAATAGTGCGGGATACTACATTGAAGTTAATAGAAAAAGGCATTAATGATATTATTGAAATTCAAGATTCTACATTAGACACCGTCTAGGAGCCTGTCCGAGAACTAGAATCGTAACGAAAATCACAGAAACATTATAAGCTGGATTTATTGAAAGAGGCGAATAGCACGGCTCTTTAACGATTTCAATAAGTTCAGATTATGATGTTTATGGGGTTTGCAGTAAATTCTTAGTTCTCGGACAGGATCCTAGGAGGCTGTCCGAGAATAGAAATCGTAGCGAAAATCACAGAGAAGTCATAATGTGAGTTTATCGAATGAGGCGAATAGCACGGCTATTTAACGATTTCGATAATCTCACCTTATGGATTGTATGGGATTTGCAGTAGGTTCTCTATTCTCGGACAGCCTCCTAGGTTAAACTGACGATGTACTTAATCCAAGATAAAAAGGTATCCACATGCCAAAAAAAGTAGTCCTCGCCAGTGGCAACGCTGGCAAACTTCGTGAATTTTTTCGCATCCTCGGTAATGCAGGTTTTGAGGTTGTCCCGCAATCAGATTTTGACGTAGTTGATGCGCCCGAAACAGGGCTAAGCTTTGTCGAAAATGCCATCATCAAAGCACGCAATGCAGCACAACATACAGGCTTACCCGCCCTTGCCGATGATTCTGGCATTGAAGTCGATGCGCTTAATGGCAAACCGGGGATTTATTCTGCGCGTTACTCTGGTATAAAAGGGGACAAAGGGGATGATGCTAATAATCAAAAACTACTTGATGAAATGAAAGATGTGCCAGAAGCACAACGCACCGCACGTTTTCGCTGTTGTATCGTGTTTATGCGCCATGCAGAAGATCCATCACCCTTAATTGCAGATGCAAGCTGGGAAGGTACTATTTTACACCAACTTTCGGGGGCAAACGGCTTTGGTTATGACCCGCTATTTTTTGTGCCTACACATGGCACAAGCTCTGCTGAACTTGATCAAGATACGAAAAATGGTATTAGTCATCGTGGGCAAGCATTAGAAAAAATACTTACTTTATTAACAGCCAGTGAGAATAAATAATGAAATTATTATTATATATTCGCGCTACCTTATTCTGGATTGGTTTTGCGCTTAGTAGCTTAATTGCTGGGCTAATCGCCCCCTTTTTATTACCGCTTAATCACAACACGAGTTATAAAATATTAGTTCCGTGGACAAGCTTTAATGTCTGGTGGCTAAAACTTACCTGTGGTGTGAAATACACTATTATTGGCAAAGAAAATATTGATCCAAACAACAACGGGATTATACTCGCCAATCACCAATCCACATGGGAAACATTAATAATTCCCATATTTTTCAAACCGGTTGTTTCTTGGGTATTAAAAAAAGAGTTATTTAAAATTCCCTTTTTCGGCTGGGCACTAAGCATGGTTAAACCCATTGCTATTGACCGTAATGCAGGACGATCTGCTGTTGATCAAGTCAAACAAGGCGGTAAAGCACGCTTAGATGAAGGGAATTGGGTGTGTATCTTTCCCGAAGGAACCCGCGTATCACCCGGTACAAACGTACGTTATAAAATGGGCGGTGCTTTATTGGCTAAATATTGTGCAGATAATAGGCCTGAAGGGTCTACAGGATACCCTGTTTATCCAGTAGCACATAATGCAGGAGAGTGTTGGCCACGGCACAGTTATATAAAATACCCCGGAACAATTACATTGAGTATTGGAAA
>CAZMWD010000315.1:0-2630 GCA_964569685.1 uncultured Cocleimonas sp.
TTTGCAGTTCATCTGGTTTCTTTAACCAAATAGCAGGGCATCAAACAAGTATCTGGCTATTTTTTATACAAAAAAGTAATATAATCACATAACTTTTCAACAATATTAAAAATAAATAGTAAGTCTTATGAATATATTAGTCACAGGTGGCGCAGGCTACATCGGTTCTCATACGTGTATTGAGTTATTAAATGCAGGTTTTAAACCAATCGTACTGGATAATCTTTGCAACTCTTCTACCATTTCACTGGATCGTGTGAAACATATTACAGGCGAAACCATTCCTTTTATTGAAGGCGATGTGCGCGACCCTGAAATACTTGATAAGGTTTTTAGCGAATACGATATTTACGGCGTGATTCATTTTGCGGGCTTAAAAGCAGTCGGTGAGTCGGTGACTGAGCCTTTCATGTATTACGATAATAATATTGCAGGCAGTATTTGTTTGTTTAATGCGATGCAAAAAAATGGCGTAAAACGTATTATATTTAGCTCATCTGCAACGGTTTATGGTGACCCTGCAACGGTGCCGATTACCGAAGATTTCCCTGTTAGTGCAACCAACCCTTATGGTCGATCTAAACTTCATATTGAAGAAATTTTAAGTGATATTTATGTAGCAGATGATCAATGGAAAATTGGTTTATTGCGTTATTTTAACCCAGTGGGTGCGCACGAAAGTGGTTTAATTGGTGAAGACCCAAATGATATTCCAAATAATTTAATGCCTTATATTTCTCAAGTAGCAGTGGGTCGATTAGAAAAGCTCTCGGTTTTCGGTGGCGATTATCCAACCGTTGATGGCACGGGTGTACGCGATTACATCCATGTGGTTGATCTGGCAAAAGGTCATGTAAAAGCATTACAAGCATTTGAAAGTGACAAGGTAGACGATCTTTATACCGTGAATCTGGGTACTGGAAACGGTAATTCTGTTTTAGAAATGGTAAAAGCGTTTTCTGATGCATCGGGCAAAGAAGTGAAATACCAAATTGTCGATCGTCGTCCCGGTGATATTGCGTGTTGTTATGCAGATACCCAATTAGCCAAAGAACTATTAGGTTGGCAAGCGCAGTTTGGTATTCAAGCAATGTGTGATGATACCTGGCGTTGGCAGAGTAATAATCCAGATGGATATACCAAAGAAATGCCATTGATCAGCGATAATGCGTCGTTGAAGCAGGATTTGCTTAATAATCAACCAGCAGTTGCTTAAAATTTACCCACATTAAGACAGTATCTTAAAGATAGAAATAAAAATATAAATTAATTCAAATAAAAGGGTCTACAGTGAAATTTCAACATCTAATTAAAACCTCAATCATTACTAAGCTAAGTGCTAAGTTTGGCATAACTGTTTTGGTATTATCATCTTTAAGTGCCTGTAGTCAAAATCCTTCTCCGCATGAAATGGCAAAAATAGATGCGGAAGCGCAACAAGCGGTTAATAGACTGAATAACACATCTGTTTCGAAAGCGAGTCATCAATCAACCGCTACGTTTTTAAACCCTGCTACTAGTTTAATTTCAATACAAGATATTTTAGATGTTAATGTGTTTAAAGTACCTGATTTATCTGCACAAAAATTAACGGTTGAATCAAATGGTGCTATTTCTCTGCCTATGATTGGTTCTGTGAAAGTGAAGGGCATGAGTATTTCACAAGCAGAGAAAACCATCCAAACGCGTTTAAAGAAATATATGCAAGACCCGAGAGTGAGTATCGTCCGAACGGATAAAGCAATGTCTAAACGAGTCACAGTTGAAGGCGAAGTGAGAACACCGGGTGTTTTCCCTATTAAAGGAAACTTGAGTTTTCTTCAAGCAATTGCGATGTCTCAAGGCTTAACTAATATTGCAAATACAAGAAATGTCTTTTTATATCGAGACGGACAGCAACATAGCGTAAACCTTGGTTTAATAAGAATTGGTAAAGTAGCTGATCCTATTTTGCGCCATGATGATCGGATTGTTGTTCTTAAAGATGCAGCCAAAGTACGCGAAAGAAAAATAATTGAATATTTACCAGCAGTTACCGCGCCTTTCTCTATTTTTCGTTAATTGAGGAGAGCTTAGCAGCGTTATTAATTCCAAAGATTAGCTAGTCGGTTCAGTTTGTAGTCAGCTAAGGTCGCGTAATATAGACCTCGCTAACAACAATAAGAATCGCCAAAGCGATCATTTCATTACGGACCTTTTTTAGGTCCGTTTTTTTTGTTTATAATTTATGGAATTATTCAGCTTCCATAAATTTACATATTTAAACTTTAGTAATCACTCCCATGCTATTATTGCCATAAATAATATGATTCTAATATTTATATGAAAGAAAAAAGTAAGCCACGTAAAGGCATTTATTTACTCCCAAATTTAGTGACAACGGCTGCTCTGTTCAGTGGTTTCTATGCCATTGTAGCGGCAATGAATGATAAGTTTGAAGTCGCAGCGATTGCTATATTTGTGGCGATGATTCTGGATGGCTTAGATGGTCGAGTGGCACGTTTAACCAATACTCAATCGGAGTTTGGCGAACAATACGATAGTTTGTCTGATCTAGTCTCGTTTGGTTTAGCCCCCGCGCTAGTGATGTATCAATGGGCCTTGGCGGATATGGGAGATATAAGTCTCAC
>CAZMWD010000316.1:0-2617 GCA_964569685.1 uncultured Cocleimonas sp.
TAATTGTTATCGTTGATGTATGTTTAACTATAAGAGAATCACTTGAAATGAAAAGACAAGCCACTAAATCCTATTTCACATCCTTTGGAATAGCGCTATCTGTATCTATTACTTCCCTGTCATACGCAGAAATCAGCACGGAGCTGGACGAAATAGAAGTTGTATCAACCGCAACACGAACAGAGCAACCTATTGAAGGGGTGGCAGCATCGGTGATTGTAATTGATGCGAAGGCGATTAAAAAAATGGGGGCGCAAACGCTAAAAGATATTTTCAATAATACGCCTGGGCTAATTATTCAGTATGGAACGTTTCCTGCGTCTAGTGCTGCATCTAAAAGCTCGGTGAGTATTCGTGGCGTTGGGGCGACAGGTTCTCTTTGGTTGCTTGATGGGAGGCGACTTGCGGGTGAAGTAAAAAACCCTTATGACATGGATCGAATCCCGGCATCTATGATAGAAAGAATTGAAATCGTTAAAGGTTCAATGTCGGCCCTTTACGGTGCAGATGCTGTGGGCGGGGTTATCAATATCATCACTAAGAAACCCAAAAAAGGGTTTCAAGGGGATGTGAGTGTTCGTTATGGAGAAAATACCGAGGGTGATGCCGGTCAAGCGCAACTAAATGCGAGTTTTAGAGGGGGTAAAGATAAGATTCGTTATAGTGTGTACGCTTCGCAACAAATGAGTGATCCTTATAATGAGACCGAAAAAACACAAACGCGTATCGGTGGTGGAAGACATATCCCTTCTCAAACACCATTAGTTCCAGGTTTTTTAAACCCTAATGGACCTACCGGTGGGCGACCCTTTTATTTACAGGCAGATGGTTCAACTAAGCCAAAACCACTAGACCCAACTAAAGTAGCAGGTGATAGAGCGGCAGTTCAAACCGCTTTTGATGGTTTTCGGGGCGCGCTTCAAGCAAACGTAAAAGATAGCTACAATGTACCTGTTAGTTATCGTGAAGATTCTGATGTGACAACATTGGGCGGTCGTTTTGATTTTGATATTAGTTCACGTTTAACAACGGGTCTGGAGTTTAATTGGTTTGAAGAAGAGCGCACAGGTACTTACCGAGCGGCATTTCATCCGACCGGATTTATTCCACCTGTGGGTCATAAAACAAATCCAATCGTTGGTCATAAGCCAGACGGAACACCCATTTCATTCTTTGAAAAATTTGGCAAACTAAAAGGTAGGATTCCTGCATTTGATGTCCCTGTACGCTCCAGAGATGATAATAATCGGTTGGATATTAGTCTTGATGCAAAATTTGAAGTGAATGAAGATTTAAGTATAAAAACGCGTTTATATCGTTCTGATTATGAAAAACGCAATACCACCACACTGCTTAAATTTAAAGATTTTGGCTATCCTAATGAAGATAAATCAGGCGCGAGTGGAATGAGTGCCGATGTAAAAATAACGGCATTAGAAACCAACGCAACATGGGCAGTTAATGATAAACACTTACTAACATTAGGTGCCGAAATTCGCGATGAAGATCGTTCTGCTACTGTGTTTTCGCAAGGACCAGGGTTTGATGATCGTAGCGTGAGTTATAAAGCACTTTATGCGCAAGACGAATGGGATATAAGCGATACGCTGCACTTTACCTTGGGTGGTCGTTATGATCAATATCATCAAGATGGTTATACCGATGCATCGGGTAAAGAGCGGAGTGATAAGACTGATAGTAAGGCAACTTTCCGCGTTGGTATGGTTAAAAACTTTAGTAATGCTTTAAATTTAAGAGTAAATGTCGCGCAAGGTTATCGTGTGCCTGATATTCGTGAATTGTTTATTCAAAAACAAACACCGGCGGGCTTGCAGTTAGGTGCGCAAACGGTTGACCCACGCTTTAATAAAACACCTTATGACCTTAAACCCGAATCGGTAAACTCTTTTGAGGTAGGTTTGAGTGGCAAAAAAGGTAAAATGAATTACGAGTTAGTTGCCTTTAATAATGATATAGATGATCGTATTCAACAAATTTCAGTTGATGCCAATAACGATGGACGTGATGATTATTTTACCTTTCAAAATGTCAGCTCAGCAACTACACAAGGCTTGGAAGGGCGTTTTGCTTATCAGTTTAACAAAAAATTGGATGCCAATTTTTCATGGACAGAGCTAACTACAGAGAATAAAGACACAGGAAAAGACCTAGAGTTTAACCCCGAAAGAATCGTATCTGCACGTTTGAATTGGAAAGCCAATAACCGCTTAAACCTTGGTATTGGCGCAACCCATACAGGCAAGCAGTTTTACCAAAAAGCAGGTGCTGATAAACATGCAAACGATTTCACCCTCGTAAACGTTAATGCAAGCTATGCGGTTGACAGAAAAAATAACTGGGAGCTGTTTGGTGGCGTAGATAATATCTTTGATGAAAAAGTAGATAAGCGTGTGGGCTCTAACCCGGGCCCTTTTATGTTTGCTGGCGTTCGTTTGAAGTTTTAAAAATGATAATTGATACCTGAATCCGTGATTTCACTGCGGCATCGAAATCACGGATTCAGGCAATAAGGAATGAGGATTCAATAATCTACGAAACTTAACTTGTCTTTTTATCTCAGCTTGAATGCTCTCAATCGTTGCGTAGAGTAACTATG
>CAZMWD010000317.1:0-2607 GCA_964569685.1 uncultured Cocleimonas sp.
CCTGTTTGCGATCCTGTTTGCGACAAAAGGGCGAGTGTTAAATAATACACTTCAAGAATCGGCGAAATGACCTTCGCCAATAAATTCAGGCGTGTAAATTGTACCGTGCCTGAGCCTCTGCGACTGAATAGAGTGTTATTTTTATCATCACCCATGTCCGTATCAACATTGGTTTGTTTAAATAATAAACCTTGTCGCGTCATTTCCTCTAACATTTGTGAAATCACATCCGCTAATTGTTCTTTCTCCCAAACAAGGAATAATTCACTTTGAATAAAAGGGTAGGCAAGTGAAATTAACGCCACAATATCGTCTTTTGATTGGCTTCTTCTATTTGTAAAACAACAAGCGATAATGGAAGGTAGTGCCATTAAATGTAAAATATTATTACGGTAATAGGTTAATGAAATCGAATGTTTTTCATCCAGATAAATAATATCACCTAGCGGGTGGGTTTTTCTTTTAATCATATTTAATGATTCGGAATGGTCTATTTGTTGTTTTCCGGTTCTTTCCGTAATAATAAGTTGTTCAGAATACGCTTGTGAATCAATCAATTTTTTATACATATCGAGCATTGTTGCAAGGTCTTTTTCATCCATGCTTTGTTTAGGCGTAGCAAGTAATACCGTGGCGATAAGATTAACCGAATTGACTGTTGCTGCTTGATTAATGCGCTGCATGATTTTTTCAGAAGTAGTGGAAACAATGCCTCTTAACCAATCGGGTCTAATTGCATCGTCGTATTCTTCCGAAAGCCATGCAGGGTGTTGATAATCTAATAGTGTATTTAAAAAAACGGGTTGTCCAAAGTTGGTATAAACTTTACCAAAATTACCACGGATTTTTAAAATGGCACGAATCGAATTAATAAAGGTTTCACCCTTTTTTTCTTCACCGGATAATTCAGCCTGATAGGCCTTTCCTTCCATTAATTTTTCATAACCAATATATACGGGGATAAATGCGACCGGTTTCTTTTTGTATTTTAAGAAACCACGTACCGTCATTGCCAACATGCCCGGCTTGGGTTTCAGTAAGCGCCCCGTACGGCTACGCCCGCCTTCTACAAAATATTCGATGGGTACGCCTTTAGAGACAAGATCAGCCACGTATTCAAACATCACTGTGGAATAGAGTTCGTTACCTTTAAAACTACGGCGGATAAAAAATGCGCCACCCCCGCGTAATATGCTGCCAATTATCGGCATATTGAGGTTTTTACCCGCTGCAATATACGGAATCGCCAAACCTTCACCGTAAATGACATAGGAAAGTAATAGATAATCAATGTGGCTACGGTGGCATGGCACGTAGACAAGCGAGTGACTCATCGCAAGATTTTTTAAGTTTTGGTTATTACTGACTTCAATCCCTGAATAAAACCGATTCCAGAAGGCGGTTAAAATACGTTGCATTACTTGAATGGTGACATTAGTACAGTTGGCGACGATTTCATTGAGGTAACGATTTGCCTGTAAGGTGGCCTTATATTCGCTTAGGTTATCTTCCGCGCTTCTTTTTTTAATGGCTTTTTGCACATCGGGCTTCATCAATAAATTGCGTATTAAGGTGTGTTGATGAGAAACATCAGGGCCTAATGTGGCGGTACGAATCTTGGATAAACGTTTGGAAAAAACGGCTTGTAATTGATCAATAATTTCATCATCGGATTGATGGTTATAGGCACTGCCTCGATAACTGATAATTTCTGAATATTTAAGGTGGACATTACGACCTTGAAATAAAATCGTAAAAAACTTTCTAAAACCACTACCGAATCGCCAAGAATCAGCAAATAAGATTTGAAGCCAGTGTTTTTGTGTTGCAATCGGTCGTCCCCAAAAAACAGAAACCGGTATAAATTGGATTTCTTCTTCGGGGTTATCACGTAAAATTTCGATAATGCCACGCAACATACGTGAACGTTTTGGTTGCTTTTGTAGCCACGCTTTAAAAGGTTGGCGTGGCGCAATGGTATAAACAGAATGCCATGCGTTTAATTGAGGAGAGGCAATACGATTAAGAGGGGAAGATGCATTGAGGCGTTCACATTCGGCTTCTAAAACCAGTAAGTTAGACCAAGAGCGCGTTTCTAATACATAGATGACGGGTAAATCAGGCTTGATATGAAGCTCTGATAAGTCACTGGGAATAACGTCTGTCTTCACCCAGAAGTAGAGTATCTTTCTTGCAATCGTGTTGATGGGTTTTCTAATATTCATCAATGCCTATCTATTAAACTCCACTATGATTTGTGGTGTTAGTATAGATAAATTAAGCAATTATTTCAGATGCTTGTTAGAATTTTATTCAAAATAAAGTTGTGATTATGCTTGTATTGGTTTTTTCAGGTGCTAATCGTTATCAATGCGTACCGCATTTTAGACTAGCATAATAAATCCAATGACAAACAAAGTGATAAAGATGGCTTCTTTTATTGCGGTAGGCATTTTAATATCTCCAGTTGATTAGAATGAACTAATGTCGGCGATAGAGTGTTCTGCCATGATTTGATATTTAAAATATTTGCCTATAGTGGGGGCTATAAGGCAAAGTGCAGAATCATCACGTCGAAATATTTTCTGTTGTAAATATGAAACAAGT
>CAZMWD010000318.1:0-2593 GCA_964569685.1 uncultured Cocleimonas sp.
AGAGTATAATTTAAGTCCATTGTCTAACTTAGTTAAAAAATGCATATCACGTTTAAGTCAAATATCAGAATACACTAATAGTAGTTGCGCAATCTATTTCGCACATTCCATCTAAAGCAACGTTCATACCAACGGTACACATAGGAGCGCCATTCGCCGCAATGGCTTGAGCCTGTGAGCCTTCTCCCCCTCCGCCGCAAACATCAGGCAAATCAATACTGATAATTTTTTGAATTACGCCACTGGTGTTTTTGTATTCATTCAAGGTATCTCCAAAAATACTAACAGTGCCACCAGCAGGATTGGATAATGGAATTGCAGAACCACCTGCATTTACGTTTGAGATAAAGTTGTTACCCGCTATTCCCGCAACTAAAGTAGATACTCCTATTAGCGTCATGAAAAGTTTTCCGCCTTTGATATTTTTTTTCTTGGCGACATACATCCCTACTGTGATTAATAATAAACTCATCAAAATAAGCATGGTAGTACTTAATGTAGGTATTGTCGCAGGAGGGTTAGCGGGTGCGTACACCAAGTTACCGACCGGTGCCGCGATAGATAGCGAGCTAAGAAGAGATAATGATAAAAGCGTGAATAATTTTAGGTTTTTCATGACGAACATCCTTTGTGTATCTAATAAACAACATGTGGCGAATTTATACTCTTTAGCGTAATCTGTCTAATGATATATACTATTCAACATTCATTTGTTTTATTTATTAAAATAAAAAACACAAATAAATCAATTGTATAAACAAGGTACCTATGACTTATTAGGTTTTACTAAGTATATAAAATATGACTCATTCTCATCTTCTACCTTAAATAAGTAACAATTATTAACAAAATAAAAATACACTTTCAAATATAGTTTCAATTTTAATCAAACCTTAGAAACTGATACCATGCGGACTTATTTCGCGCACGAGGATGCACGCTTGTATCAAAAACTATCCACCCGACTTCGCGAGATCGAAGATAATCAATTACACGCTATCTTTAGAGATTCGCTTACCGGTCTTGAAAAAGAAAGTTTACGCGTTGATAAAGAGGGGCATATTTCACAAAAAGCACATCCTGCTATTTTAGGTTCTGCGCTAAAAAACCCATGGATCACCACGGATTACGCAGAATCTCTACTTGAAATGATCACTCCTCCTTGTGATCGCGCCCATAAATCACTCGATTTTTTACTTGATATAGAAACGTTTGTTTACCAGCAATTAGATCAAGAATTACTTTGGACCACCAGTATGCCCTGTGTTATTCGTGGTGAAAGTGATATTCAAATTGCGCAATACGGTAGTAGTAATGCAGGAAAAATGAAATCTGTTTATCGCCAAGGCTTGGCAGAACGTTATGGCAAGATGATGCAGGTTATTGCGGGGGTCCATTTCAATTATTCGGTATCGGATAATTTCTGGTCGAGTTATCAAAAATTAGCCTCTGCACCGTCTGTATCAACATCACCAAAAACCACTGATTCACAAGCCTTTATCAATAAAAACTACATGGCAATGACGCGTAATATCCAGCGTTATGGATGGTTGATCCCCTATTTATTTGGTACGTCGCCTGCTATTTGTAAATCCTTTCTATCCGGCGTTCCAAAACCAGAAAGCATGAAACTATTTAAAGAATTTACCTGTTATGAGCCGTGGGGAACATCGCTTCGCTTAGGCGATATTGGCTATACCAACCGTAAAGAAGATAAGCGTGGTATTAAAGCTAATTACAATAGTTTAGATAACTATATTGCCAGTTTACGGTGCGCTATTAGTACACCACATTCTGGTTACGAAAAGATCGGCATTAAAAACGGTGATGAATATTTGCAATTGAATACTAATATTTTACAGATAGAAAATGAGTATTACAGTAGCGTTCGCCCCAAGCAAATTATTGACGGCTTTGAAAAGCCTACCGATGCATTAGAACAACGTGGCATACGTTATGTAGAGCTTCGCTCTGTTGATATCAATGCGTTTCACCCTGCGGGTTTAACGCATCAACAACTCTACTTTTTAGAATTATTTATGCTGTTTTGTTTACTACAAGAAAGCCCTGAAATTGATTCTACAGAAGCTATTGAAATTGATAGCAACCAAAATATAGTGGCACACCAAGGGCGTAAACCAGGTTTAAAATTGGGTCGTTTTGGCGAATCCATCACGCTTAAAGATTGGGCAACGGAACTACTTGATCAGATGTGCCCGCTTGCAGAAATCTTAAATAAAGCACACAAAACAAACGATAAACAAAATTGCTATGAGTTTGCGATTCGAACACAACAAGAATTAATTGATCATTCTGATCTAACGCCTTCTGCCCAAGTGCTAGATGACATTATGAAAACAAATGGCGATGGCAGTTACTATGCTTTTGCTTCGCGCAAATCAAAAGAACATCGGGATTACTTTTTAAAACGGGCATTAACTCCCGAAAAACAACAACAGTTTGAACGTGCAACGATAGAATCTATCCAACAACAAAAGACACTTGAAGCAACAGAAAATCAGTTAGATTTTGATACTTTTTTACACCGTTATTTTGCGAATGAGCTTTAAAAACTTACAACGAGAGAATCTCT
>CAZMWD010000319.1:0-2553 GCA_964569685.1 uncultured Cocleimonas sp.
ACTCTGTGTTCTCGTGATCAAAACTTAAAACAGAATACAAAAGGCAAAAACATGACAGACATGACATTACAACAAGCAAGCGAATTAGCGATACAACTCAAGCAAGAAATTGCTAAGGCAGTTGTCGGGCAACAACAGGTTATTCACGAAACCTTAATTGCGCTGATTGCGGGTGGCAACGTACTCATCGAAGGTGTACCGGGCTTGGGCAAAACCTTATTAGTGCGCGCATTGGCGGCGACTTTTTCGGGTGATTTCAAACGGATTCAATTTACCCCCGATTTAATGCCGGCGGATGTCACTGGTCATACGCTGTATGATATGAGCAGCAAAGAGTTCAGTGTTCGTAAAGGCCCTGTGTTTACCCATTTATTATTAGCCGATGAAATCAATCGTGCGCCAGCCAAAACACAATCGGCGTTATTAGAAGTAATGCAAGAAAGACAAGTCACCATCGAAGGTGTTTCTCACCCTGTGCCGCTTCCATTTATGACATTAGCCACCCAAAACCCGCTAGAACAAGAAGGTACTTACCCGTTACCAGAAGCGCAATTAGATCGTTTCTTACTTAAAATTTATATTGATTATCCCAACGATAAAGAAGAAAGTTTGATGGTTGCGGCAGTCACCAATAAGCAAACCGGTGATCAGCTCAATATCAGCAAGGTACACTCTATTGCCACACCAGAAACCATTCAAGCCATGCAATATTTAGCGGCCGAGGTCGAAGCAGATCAAAGCGTGATTGATTATGCCGTGCGTATTGTTCGTGCAACAAGAGACTGGCAAGGTTTGAGTATTGGCGCAGGGCCACGCGGCAGTATTTCTTTGATTCGCGCAGCACGTGCGCAAGCGATGCTCCATGCACGCGATCATATTACACCGGATGATATTAAAGACATTGCTTTGCCTGTGTTGCGTCACCGTGTGGCACTTGCGCCGGAAATGGAATTAGAAGGTTATTCCACCGATCAGATTTTGCAATCGGTGTTAGATAAAATTGAAGCACCACGCCAATAACACTAATGATTTTTGCCACGGAATACACGGAAGAACACAGAAAAACACACTTTATTATTCAGTACCTTCCGTGTTTTCCGTGGCGAAAAAGATAAAATATGATACCTATACCTGAAAAAAACACATTCTACGCTATCGCGGCTATCGCCCTACTCGCGTTATTAGCCAGTTTTTGGCCCGCGCTTCTGCCTGTGTGGAAGTTTGTAATAGGATTGTTTTTTGTGGTGTTGGTATTGGATTATATGATGAGTTTCACTGACATCAGTTCAACCATTGAAGTCAAACGGGATTTGCAAGGTTCATTGCCTTTAGGGATTACTCGTAGCGTCCATCTACGCATTCACAACCATAGTAATAAACGTCGTTCGCTGTCGGTTTATGATCATTTTCCAACTCAAGTAAATAGCGAAGGCTTGCCGGTTTTTTTGAGTATTCCTGCGGAACAACACGCCGATGTAAGCTATAACATTACACCTGTTGAACGTGGAAGACTGGTATTCCCGCAGGTACAAATTCAGCTTCAATCCCTGTTTAAATTCTGGAAACGTAATATATTTTTACCGGTACGCAGTGAAACGCGCGTTTATCCTAACTTTGCGGCAATCAGCAATTATGCGTTGTTAGCAACCGACAACAATTTAAGCCAGATGGGGATTATCAAGAAACGTCGGCGTGGCGAAGGGCAAGATTTTCATCAACTACGTGAATACCGCGAAGGCGATAGCCTAAGACAAATCGACTGGAAAGCAACTTCACGCGTACAAAAAATAATCTCACGTGAATACCAAGATGAACGCGATCAAGAAATCATCTTCATGCTTGATTGTGGGCATCGTATGTTAGCCAAAGACGATGATTTATCGCATTTTGATCACACCCTCAACGCCCTATTGTTACTTTCTTATGTGGCATTAAGACAAGGCGATGCGGTAGGTTTAGGCACGTTTGCTACCTCAGCTACCGATCAAGATGCAACCACAACCGACCAAGACCGCTGGTTAACACCCCGCAAAGGACAACACGTGGTACAACACATTCTCAATGCCGTTTATGATTTACAACCCGGTAGCGGAGCACCGGATTATTCAAAAGCCGCTACCGATTTATTAGTGCGCCATAAGAAACGTTCTTTGGTGATTATACTAACTAACATACGCGATGAAGACACCGACGATTTACTCCCCGCTGTGACTTTATTGCGCAAACGTCACTTAGTATTAGTCGCCAGTTTAAAAGAAACCAGTATTGAAAATACCATTGATAAACCCATTGACGATTTACAAAGCGCGATTGACAATGCAGCGGCTCAACAATACCTACAATACCGCCAAAAGACCTTTGAACAACTGACTAACCATGGCATCAATACCTTGGATGTTAGCCCGAACAAGCTGACGGTTGAATTGATTAATGCCTATTTGGGGATTAAGCGGAGTGGTTTGCTTTAACCCTAATCCCCAGATAGAAACGCGAATGAGAGTGCAAGTATTTGGTTTCACTCTTTTAGTTCACACAGCTTTTAGTTCACACAGC
>CAZMWD010000320.1:0-2516 GCA_964569685.1 uncultured Cocleimonas sp.
TAGTTTGTTGAATAAGAAAAATCGGGCATAATCGCATATCTCGTTAGCAATTTACACAAACACCATGCCCTACTATAAAAATCATGTCTTTTTTTGCATCAACGACCGTAAAGATGAAAGCCAATGTTGCGCCCAATACAATGCACAAGAAATGCGCGATTACATGAAAAAACGCAGCAAAGAACTCGGCTTAGTCAGATCAGGAGAAGTGCGCGTTAACACCGCAGGCTGTTTAAATCGTTGCGCACTCGGCCCCGTAATTGTTATATACCCCGACGAGACTTGGTACACCTTTGTCGATAAAGATGATATTGATGAAATAATCGAAGAACATCTTGTTAAAGGAAAAACGGTAGAACGACTTTTGATTGATTCTCAGGTTTAGGTTCACCAAAGTCATGTTAGAAAAGCTAAAACTGTATGCCGAATTGATTCGTTTGAACCGACCTATTGGAATTTACCTATTACTTTGGCCAACACTCTGGGCTTTGTGGTTTGCATCCGACGGCATGCCTGATATTAAATTATTAATTATATTCTCATTAGGCGTTGCATTGATGCGTTCAGCAGGTTGTGCCATCAACGATTATGCCGACCGCGATATTGATAAGCATGTCGCACGCACCAAAGATCGCCCCATTACATCTGGCAGAATAACAGCCAACGAAGCTTTAGGTGTGTTTGCGGTTTTAGTCCTTATTTCACTTCTATTGGTAATACAGCTCAATAAAAGCACTATTTTATTATCTGCGGTTGCAGTCATTCTAGCTGCGACCTATCCCTTTATGAAACGCTATCACTACTTCCCACAGGTACATCTAGGTGCGGCGTTTGCTTGGGCTATCCCGATGGTATTCTCAGCAACTGCTGCCGCCACCACACAGAATTTTCCACCGCTTGATGCTTGGTTATTATTTATAGCCGCCCTGCTTTGGACAACGGCTTACGATACGCAATACGGCATGGTTGATCGTGAGGACGATTTAAAAATAGGCGTTAAATCGACCGCGATACTCTTCGGAAAGTACGACAACCTTATTAACGGCACATTACAACTACTTTCACTCGCTTTAATCAGTATTGTTGGCATCATAAATGAACGTGGCATTATTTTTTACGGCAGTATTTTAATCGCCTTTGGTTTTATTGCTTATCAACAACTGCTAACCAAAAATAGAGAACCACAAAAATGCCTACAAGCGTTTCTTAATAATAATTGGCTTGGAATGGTTATTTTTATAGGTATTGCACTAGATTATTTTGTACAGTGATCTAAATTAAAGTAACATTAAGGAACGAGAATTCAATAACTTCCTAACTCTAACTGGTTTTTTTGCACCAGATTAACCATTCTCAATCGTTGCGTAGAATAACTATACTCCTCTTGAGAACAATTAATCTGGCACAAAAACCCTGCGTTATAGTTTAGGAAGTTATTAAACTCTCGCCCCTAAGCAACTTTCAAATTCAATAAATGGAATCAGTATGACAACAGAAAGACAAAGCTCTTTTACTCACGAAGAATTAATCCAATGTGGCAATGGCGAACTATTTGGCGAGGGCAATGCCCGCTTACCCATCCCGCCCATGCTTATGATGGACCGCGTGATTGAAATTGATGCCGAAGGTGGCGAGTTTGGCAAAGGGCTTATGATTGCCGAGTTAGACATCAAGCCAGACCTCTGGTTTTTTGATTGCCATTTTCCCACCGATCCCGTTATGCCAGGCTGTTTAGGCCTTGATGCCATGTGGCAATTAATCGGCTTTTACCTTGGCTGGCTAGGCAACCCCGGTCGCGGTCGAGCACTCGGCGCTGGTGAAGTTAAGTTCTTTGGACAAGTGCTACCCACCGCTAAAAAAGTAACATACAAGATTGAAATATCACGCTTAATTCAACGTAAGCTAGTTATGGGCGTGGGTAACGCGACCATGGAAGTGGACGGGAAAGAGATTTATTCTGCGAAAGATTTGAAAGTTGGGCTGTTTACTTCTACTGAGAATTTTTAGTCAGCTTGCCATCTGCGATAGCAGATGGACAACTGAATTATGCCAAAGCTTAGACCTAGCTCGCCGATAGGCGATACTAGGACTTAGCGTGTATTAGTGAGCGCTGTAAATCCTGTACTAACCCCACCAACATCAGCACTCCTACAGAAAAGCAACGATATACTTTTTGATTCTTTAGGGAACCTAAAAAAGTAGCTCGCCGATAACCAACACTAGAACTTAGCGTGTATCTAGTGAGCTTCCCATTTTGTTTTTTAAAATGGATAACTCAATTATTAGAATGAGCATAGCGAATCGTTAGTGAGCTGTGATCCTGCTCCATTGTAAAACAAACAGATTCTTTGCCACGGAACCGAGCATAGCGAGACAATGTTGGAGCGATAGCGACGACTACCCTTTAGGGTGAGGCGCTAGCCGAATAACACACAGAAAAACACGGAAACAAAAAAGCCCAAACTTCATACGAAGCTCGGGCTTTTTATGTTTATAGAACTAGCTACAACCTAAGC
>CAZMWD010000321.1:0-2503 GCA_964569685.1 uncultured Cocleimonas sp.
TCGCTGTTTGGGTGTCGAAGATCATGGATGAATTCAGATAGTTTGGCGTAACGCTTTTGTGGACTAGGATGAACTGCTTTTCTGATGGCTTCATCAACCCATTTTGGGATTTCGCGGTTATCTTCTAGTACAGAACGATAATTTAATTGGTGTTGTGCGGCTCTGCTGCTGGCTTTTATGACTTCTGTTCCATAGGGTAATGTATTGATTAGTAATTGATAGGTAATGACACCTAAAGAGAAGAGATCAGAGCGCATTGTTCCTCTTTCACCCAAAAAGTACTCAGGAGCAGTAAATGATGCCGTTCCGAGTATATGATCTTGTTCAAGAGGGTGAGTGGTTTCCATGATGCCTGCTACATAGGTGGAGCCAAAATCAATGATTTTTACGGTTCCTGTCTTGTCAATCATGATGTTATTGGGTCTCAGGTCCTGATGGAGCATTTCCTGTCGATGAAATGCCCGTAGCCCTTTGGCAATTTGTTCCACAATGCCGCGCACAGTTTCTATACTAGGCTTTGGGTGTTCAAGCATCCATTGTGCAAGAGTTTGCCCCTCAATGAATTCGGTCACGGTATATAAAAAATGTCGTTTTCGAGTTTGTTCACAAGCCTTTAGTACATGGGTGTTATTGATACGTCTTGCGATCCACTCCTCCATCAGGAACCGTTCTAGATAGTGTGTATCATTTTGATGTTCAATAGAGGGCGTTTTAAGGATCACTTGCTTTTTCGTTTCTTGATCAATGGCCAAATAGACGTGGCTACGGCTGCTGATATACACATCGCGGATGATGTTATAACCATCAAACTGCATTCGTGGTTTTAATACAGGTGGAAAAGGTAAGGTGGTTAATTGTTGATGCAGATCACCTGCTTCCTGATGTGGCAAATCTTCGATTCTGACAATTTGTAGAGTAAGGTTGTCCGTGCTGCCTTGTTGGAGAGCCTCATCTGAAATAAGGCATGCCGCCTGATTTAAGTCGCTTGCATACGTGTTAATTGTTTCTATGATGAATGATTCAGTGACGTATTCATAGATACCATCAGTTGCCAAAATAAATACATCATCAACTTCCAATGGGAGTGTCAGATAATCAATTTCCAATTGTTCATTGATACCTAATGCACGGCTAAGATAGCTTTTTTCTTTCGAGACCCAGAGCCGATGATCTTCAGTAAGTTGCTCAAGGGTATTATCAAGTAAACGATAAATACGAGTATCCCCAGCGTGGAAAATATAGGCGGTGGTGGATTTTATAACAAGCGTACTGAAAGTACAGACATAGCCTTTATCTTTGTTATATCGGAATTGACTATTTCGCGTTTGCGAATATAACCACGAATTGGTCGCGTACAACACGCGTTGCACAGCGGTCTTTACTGACCAGGATTCTGAAGTGGAGTAGTAGTCTGAAAGGAAGCCATTAACGGCTGTTTCACTGGCAATTTGACTGACATCACTGCTACTGATGCCATCAGCAATAGCGATGGCAATACCTTTTGAACTGAGTAATGGGTCAGCGGGGATATAAGCACCGTGGAAATCTTGATTGATTTCTTTACGGCCTTTGTCGGAGTGTTGACCAAGTGCAATTTTTAATGACTTTGACATGTAAAAAGAGCCTCCACTCTCTTAACTTAGGACGTTCTTGCGCAGAGACTCTTGTATGAAAATTGCCGTATTACAAGCTGCGCTCGGGACCTGTTCTGACATGAGTGTAGTATAGAGGTAGGCCAACAAAGACAAGACCACCCACCAAATTCCCTAAAACAGTTGGAATCTCATTCCAAATGAGATAATCACCAACGGTAAAAGCACCGCCCATGATCATTGAAAAGGGGAATAAAAACATGTTGACGATTGAGTGCTCAAACCCCATATAGAAGAACAACATAATGGGCATCCACATTGCCATCATCTTACCACTAGCTGAAGTCGAAATCATTGCGCCCACTACACCCATTGATACCATCCAGTTACATAACATGGCGCGGATAAAAATAGTAAACCATCCTGACAAGCCGTGTTCTTTATAACCTAATGTTCTTGATTCACCAATACTACCTACCTTGTCAGCGATAGCACCACCGTCAATGTTGTACCCGTAAGTTAAAATGAAAGACATCATGAAAGCAACACTTAGAGCGCCAGCTAAGTTACCAATAAACACTAGCCCCCAGTTTCGCAGAACCTGATTAATAGTTACCCCGGGTCTTTTATCAAGGAGGGCGAGAGGCACTAGTGTAAACACACCCGTTAGCAGGTCAAATTTCATCAGGTACAGCATGATGAACCCAACAGGGAAAAGAACGGACCCAAGTAAGAGCGAACCTGTTTGTACAGCAACAGTGATGGCAAACATAGCGGCAAGTGCCAAGATAGCTCCCGCCATAAACGCGCGTATTAGCGTATCTTTACTGGACATGTAGACTTTCGATTCACCCGCATCCACCATTTTTGTTACAAATTCTGTTGGCTCTAAATATGACATATGTGCTCCC
>CAZMWD010000322.1:0-2499 GCA_964569685.1 uncultured Cocleimonas sp.
AAACAAACGGCAAGGTCCCCTGCCCACCCCAAGGGCTCGGTTGATTCCACCAACGTTGTGCTAATGTGCCATAAATCTTTCTAAAATCGGTGGTAAATTGTGCGTTGCCATTGGCATCTAAGCGTGAAAAATCGGGATGTTTTCCATAAATCCCGCCTTTTACACGACCGCCTAAAATCATGTGGGAAGAGGCTGTACCGTGGTCGGTTCCTCCCCCTCTATTTTCTCTAACGCGTCGTCCAAATTCAGAATAGGTGACCAATAATACATTATTCCACATGCCCGCTTGTTTCATTGATTTGGCAAATGACGCCAATCCGTTAGCAACGGTGTAAAGTCCATTATCTTGTGCGCCTCGTTGCCCTGAATGTGTATCAAAACCATCTTGTGTGACTTTATAAACGGGCGCATCAACACCGCTTAATATCATCTCAGCAACGGATTCAAGGCTATGGCCGAAAACACCTTTAGAAAAACCAACACCTGCTCGAACAGGTCGTTTGCCCATTTTTTTCGAGAGCTGATCACCGACACTAAATAACTGATGCTGAATTTGGGTAACGTGTGCTATCGCAGGTGTGATACGGCTGGGTTGTACATTGTTAATACGTTTGATCTGGTTCAAAAATGTTTTTGGATTTTGCATGGTGACGCTATTTAATCGACTACTAGCCAAGGGCCCCAGTTCTGCCTGACCTTTATTCAGTGCGATACCGTGCAAGCCTTTTTTATAATTAGGTAATACTCTGGATAGCCAGCCGTCTTCGATAAACTGATTGGCATTGGATGCCGAATCCCAAATATCCATTGAGCGAAAATGCGATAATACGGGGTGTGGATAACCGACCCCTTCTATCCATGCCATTTGTCCGGCATTCCATAGTGGCATCAATGATTTCATGCGAGGATGCAAACCCACTTGATCATTTAATTTTAAGACCTGCCTTTGTTGAATGGCGATGCGTGGGCGATGCTCATAATACAAAGGATCGGCAAACGGTACGAGGGTATTATAACCATCGTTACCCCCTTTTAATTCAACCAGTACCACGATGCGTTGTTGTCGATTGTTAGCCGAAAAAGCTAACTCTGGAAGTGCGCCCGATAATGAAAGTAAGCCCGCGTATTTTATAAAATCTCTACGATCCATGATGTTTTATCTCTTGAGTAATTTGTTTTTTATTATGATGCTAGGCTACTTGATAAGCGGGGTCTAAAACCAATGCACGTACCAATCGTTGCACCCCAGGTTGAGTAGGTAATGGTTGTAACGGTGTAATGGGTAATAGCCATTGCGCTATTTGTTCGGGTGGGATGTCGGGTAAATGACGGGCAATATTCCCTCGGTTTTTTCTTTCATTTAAACTGCCACGCGCAAGGCTGGTTAAAATTGAATTACGTCGTAATAGCGATTGTGAGCTAACCCAGTCTTTACCGCCAGACCAGCCTTTGACGCTGGGATGATTGAATAGTTCTTGTCCCATAATACTCAAGCCGTGTGCCAGATTATTACGGTGGCTTTGTAAAGAATAGGGTAGTGTGCGTAATGTGCCGATGGTTAATTCTATGGGTGATTTAATCAGCGCCCCTTGATTTTGTTTTGCCCAAAAGGCATCACTGTTAAGTACTGCTTTTAAAAGCGTAGCTATATCATAATTTGAACCTCTAAATTTATTAGCCCATTGTTTGGTGATACGTTGATCAGGGCGTGAAACACTGATGAATTCATGCCACATTTTTTCAGCAATGGTTTCGGCAGTACGCGGATGAGCGAGCAGTCGATTAAGAATATCTTCGCCTTTTAAGTTGCCCCGTTTACCCAAAAATACTTTTGTACCGTTATCATGATCATTCTGACGATTGATAAATCGGCCACTTCGGTCATCAATACCCCAACCAGTAAAAGCACGCGCCGCTTCACGCATATCATTTTCTGAATAATGCCCCAGCCCTAAAGTGAATAATTCTAATAATTCGCGTGAAAAGTTCTCGTTTGGCTCTTCTTTGGTGCTGATGTAACCATCTAAATATAAAAGCATTGCAGGGTCTTTGGAAACTGCAAATAGCATGTCACGAAAATTACCCAGTGCATGTTTTCGAAGTAATAAATTTTGATCATAAAGCATACTGGCTTGCATTGTTTTAGCGATGCTAGAAGGGAAGTGGTTATGCCAAAATAAGGTCATACGTTCTAAAAAAGGTGATTTTGTCGCGAGCAAGTGCTTTACCCACCAATTTTTTAATCCCTTACCTTCCACTTTGGAGATACGCATCACCATTTTTTTACGACGCATATTATTGCGTAAGCCGATGGTGCGCGCCCATGTTGATGATTTTGGGCGCGCCGGTAAACGAAAATCTTTATTTGCTAGTAAATGTTGAATAGCTTGTTGTCTTGTCAGGTTTTGATAGCGTTGAATTGTTCCCCATTCTGCGCCAAAGCCTGTTCTTGTCACTAGATGCCGTGCATCTGAGAATGCTAAAGTTGCCATTGAATTT
>CAZMWD010000323.1:0-2470 GCA_964569685.1 uncultured Cocleimonas sp.
AATCAAGCAGTTACACGAAGATTTACATTACCATAATCATCGTTATTACGTGCTGGATGATCCTGAAATTCCCGATAGTGTGTATGACAAAATACTACGTGAATTACAGGGGTTTGAAGAAAAATACCCAGAAGCTTTATCAACAGATTCTCCCACGCAGCGCGTAGGTGCAATGCCACTGGATTCGTTTGGTGAGGTCAAGCATATTGTACCGATGTTGTCGCTTGGAAATGCCTTTTCAGAAGAAGAAGTGAACGCATTTGAAAAGCGATTATTGGAACGTTTGGCAAAAGATAAAAATGCTGAAAATAATGCCAAGAACAACAACAACAATGATGAGAGTGATGCAGAGAACAATGATGAAAAAAGGGTGCTGGAATACTGCGTAGAACCCAAATTAGATGGTTTAGCGGTCAGTTTACTTTATGAAAATGGCATATTAGTACAAGGTGCGACACGAGGCGATGGAGAAACGGGTGAAAATATCACCGAAAATGTGAGGACCATCAATTCTATTCCACTAAAACTGACGGGCAAGGATATTCCAGCGCGCCTTGAAGTACGCGGTGAAGTATTTATGCCCAAAGCATCGTTTGAAGCCTTAAATAAAAAAGCCCGAGAAAATGATGATAAAACCTTTGTTAATCCAAGAAATGCCGCTGCAGGTAGTTTGCGTCAGCTTGATTCTAGAATAACCGCATCACGTAATTTAGCGATGTTTTGTTATGCCACAGGGCTGGTTGAAGGAGGCACTCTGCCGGATACGCATAGCGCCGCAATTCAACAATTGGCCGACTGGGGGTTTAGTACCTGCGCAGAAAGTAAAACAGTGAAAGGCGTGCAGGGGTGTTTGGATTATTACCAACAAATCAGCGAGAAGCGTGAATCATTGCCTTATGAGATTGACGGGGTCGTGTATAAAGTTGATCATTTTGATCAGCAACAAATACTGGGCTTTATCAGCCGAGCACCACGCTGGGCGATCGCACATAAATTTCCTGCACAAGAAGAAATGACGGTGTTAAAAGCCATTGAGTTTCAAGTTGGGCGTACCGGTGCATTAACCCCTGTTGCGCGCTTAGAGCCGGTATTTGTGGGGGGTGTAACGGTGACTAATGCAACCTTGCATAATATGGGTGAAATTCGCCGTAAAGATGTGCGTATTGGCGATACGGTGATTGTGCGAAGGGCAGGGGATGTAATTCCCGAAGTGGCGCGGATTGTACCTTCTAAACGCCCAAAGGATGCGCAAGAAATCCAAATGCCGACATTATGCCCTGTGTGTGATTCGGCGGTCGAACAGTTGGAAGATGAGGCAGTAGCGCGTTGTTCGGGTGGTTTGTTTTGTGGCGCACAGCAAAAAGAAGCGATTAAACACTTTGCATCACGAAAAGCACTGGATATTGATGGTTTAGGCAATAAATTAGTTGAACAACTGTTTGATGAGAAGTTGATTGAAACGGTGGCTGATTTATACACCTTGGATATTGAGCAACTCAGCCATTTAGAACGCATGGGTGAAAAATCGGCTCAAAACTTAGTGAGTGCGCTGCAAGACAGTAAGCAAACAACCTTGGCACGGTTTATATATTCTTTGGGTATTCGTGAAGTAGGCGAAACCACCGCAAAATCCTTAGCTAACGCTTATCGTTATTTAGATAAGCTTAAACAAACAGATGAAGAAAGCTTACAACAAGTGGATGATGTGGGCCCTATTGTAGCAAGCCATGTGGTGCGTTTTTTCCAGCAGGAACATAATGTAGATGTGATTGATGCACTGTTACAAGCGGGAATTATCTGGGAGACACCAGAAAAACGCGCGGATGTCGAACAACTTCCTCTGGCGGGTAATATCTACGTGTTGACGGGGAGTTTGCAACAACTAAAGCGTAATGATGCTAAAGCACAGCTTGAGGCCTTGGGTGCAAAAGTAAGTGGCAGTGTCTCTAAAAAGACCACGGCGGTATTTGCCGGAGAGAAAGCAGGTTCTAAATTAGCCAAAGCTGAAACGCTAGGTGTGACCGTTTATGGGGAAGATGATTTGATAGAGGTCTTAAATAATTCCAAATAGTTTGGTATTTGTACAGATGGAAGCTTGACAGTTTATAGTCTGAGATTTAATATACGCGCCTCGTTGAGAGAGCTCTGGTGGCATGAGTTTCTTTATGACTACGATTTGCGGGAATAGCTCAGCTGGTAGAGCACGACCTTGCCAAGGTCGGGGTCGGGAGTTCGAATCTCCTTTCCCGCTCCAAACATGTAAAAAAGTCGCTTAATTTTAAGCGACTTTTTTATGCGCGTTTTTTTACTTTGATTTTTTTCACAGATTATCTATAAATAAATCGATTTTTAATCTTTAACTTAATCAGGGTCATCCTTAACCGTAATGAAGTCACGGTTAAGGTGAAAGCTATCAAGTAATAATCTTATAACAAGGCACATACTCCGTACCCGGTAATTTCATACGTTG
>CAZMWD010000324.1:0-2459 GCA_964569685.1 uncultured Cocleimonas sp.
TTAATAAATTAAACTTTCTTTATCCCTTTAAGGGTAATGCTATTCATAAAAATAAATTTAATGGGCTACAGAAACCGATCTATATCTCAAGTACCAATGGTATGAACTATAAAGAATTGTTTATCATGGTTAAAGCAATGGGTGTTTTCTAATGGCTGCCCATCAGTATTCGCTAAGGTCTCCGCCTTATTTGTTTACTTCGATAAACGCGCTTTCTTCAAATATCTGCCGTAATAACTTATGCGTCATTCGATGTGCGGGGCTAAATGCTGTGATCTTGCCCTGAATATGTCCACCGGATAACATTAAATCTCCGACTAAATCTAATAAACGATGGCGCACGTATTCATCTGGCATTCTCAAGCCCCCTTTGTTTAAGACTTTATCACCACGTACTACGACCACTGCACTTTTAGTATTCGCACCTAAACAAATGGGGTCTTTTCTAAAACGTGTTAACTGTGCCAACAAGCCATTTTTTAAACGACCAAAGGTGCGTGCTGAACTAATTTGATCAGAAAAAATATCAGGAGTCATTTCCCCGCTCCAATTAAGTCGCCCAATTTTAAACAAAGAAATGGTGACATCAATACTTAAACTATCGGCGGGTTCTATTTTTAGAAAGCAGTGACTGCCTTCTCGAATTTCAAATGATTGGGTTACTTTAAATATACGCCGAGCAACCGCTTGTTGTTTAACACCTGCTTCATTTATTTCTTTAACATATTGTTGTGCGCTACCATCTAAAATAGGTAACTCCTGACCCTTAACCTCAACCAAGGCATTATCAATTCCACAGGCATAAAATGCAGCCATAAGGTGTTCAATCGTGCGTACTTGAATATTCCTAAGGGTATTGTTTTTATCCACAAGACAGGTACATAAAGGCAATATTTTTGTATTTTTCCAATCGGCTAAAATTTCTGTTGCTTGACCTTCAGGGTTCGTGCCCCGTTTATCAATGCGCCGAAATACAATGCCCATATTCTCATCTGCTGGATGAATAGTGATTTGCACACGCTTTCCCGTATGCAAACCCTTTCCTTTAAATGAAATAGGGCTTGAAATAGTACCTTGTAATGTAGACATCATTATTTAGAACGTCTCAAACTCTTCAATTCGTTCTCCAATACTTCCATGCGTTGTAATATGGCGTTGGTATTTTCCATCACATGATGTAGCTCAGACACTTTCCCTTGATTATTCTCTTCATCATAGGCTTCACGCTCAGCCTGCATTCTATCAATCACAATACCGATCATCATATTAAGAAATACAAACGCATTAAGGAAAATAAACAATAAATAATAAGCCCATGAGATTGGATAAACCGTCATCGTTTCGTACATTACATCAGTCCAATCCTCAAACGTCACTACCCGAAACAGGGTTAGCATCGAAACAGCAATATCACCCCACAGTACGGGGTTTATCTCATCAAATAAAACACTGCCTACCGCTGCGAAGATATAGAACATAATAAACATTAACAATAAAACATAGCCCATGGGTGGCAGGGCTTTAATCAATGCAGAGATAAGAATACGCAGTTCTGGAACAATCGAGATTAATCGTAATACACGGAAAATTCGCACTAAACGCGCCAGTAATACCATTTCTGAATCTTCAATAGGGATTAGGCTGACAGCGACGATTAAGGTATCAAACACATTCCAGCCTTTTTTAAAAAATGAGAGCGAATGCCCCTGTGCAATAAAACGTACAATAATTTCAAAGAGAAACAGATACGTTATCGCGACATCAACATAACTGACTAGTTGTAAATAAAAAGGGTCTACATCATAGGTTTTTAAGCCCACCATTAAGGCGGAAAGTAATATAAAACCAATAATAGTGAACTGAAATAGTTTGTTATTATTTAAGGTATCCAGACCCGACTTGATTGCTTGTATCGACATGAGTTTTAATGGCTGTATTTTTAAAAGGGCGCATTATACCCTAATCCCCCTATAGAAAAACGGAAACAAAAAAGCAGTGATGGCATTACACACATCACTGCTTGAATTAATTATTACCGTTCTCCTACAAGATTAATGGTGATAATTATACTTACTATTATTGTTATTATTAGCTGTGCGATAATCAGAATACTGATTAGAGTGTTGATTTGAGCGTGTCACACGGTTATGCTTTTTTTGATAAATACGATCACTCGATCTATCCAACATAGTGTGTACCTTTCTTCTCTCTTGTCGAACAAAGTGCCCATCAGACTTAAAATATGCAATTTTATCTCTAATTTTGCGTAATCCCCGACGCAGTTTTTTGGTTTCTTTATGCGTTAATTGACCGCTTTTTACGCCATGATGAATCCGTCTTTTCTGGTTTTTCTGACGTTCCCAAATATTGCGCTTATTGTTTGCATGATGATTATTCACTGGATAAGTATTTGATGAAGATGCAAAATCGATCACCAAAGAATTAAACACATCATTAAA
>CAZMWD010000325.1:0-2456 GCA_964569685.1 uncultured Cocleimonas sp.
ATCTAATTTAGAATCTAATTTAAAACCTAAATTAGAACCCGATTGAGAACTAATTTCAGAATCCAACGGTAAATATTCTTTTGTACTAGCAGATTTAGTCTGTGAATTTATATCAACAGAAGTAACGGCTACACTATTTAATTCAATCAAAGGCGCCATTTCTTCCAATATATCTTCTGCGGTTTCAACCAGTTTTGCACCCTGTCGAATAAGTAGATGGCAGCCACGCGCCAGCGGATTATGGATAGAACCTGGAATAGCAAAAACTTCTCTGCCCTGCTCTGAGGCAGTTCTTGCAGTAATTAACGAGCCACTTTGCAAGGCAGCCTCTATCACTAATGTACCATGACTTAAACCACTGATAATTCGATTTCGACGCGGAAAATTCTCTGGTTTAGCTTGAACGCCAATGGGAAATTCAGAAATTATTGCGCCTTTTTTTACAATATCATGCGCTAATTCTCGGTGCTTGGCAGGATAAACACGATCAATTCCCGTAGCAATAACGGCAATCGTGGGGGCATCTGCATCCACAGCACCTTGGTGTGCAATACCATCTACACCCAATGCTAAGCCACTGCTAATACATAAGCCTGTTTTTGCCAAATGATGCGCAAAATCATAAGCCGTTGTTTTGCCACCTTGAGTAGGATTACGGCTACCTACAATCGCTAATTGAGGATCATTTAAAATAGATAAATTACCGTGTATATACAATAATGGCGGTGGATTGCTGATCTGCTTTAATAACGTAGGATATTCATCACATTCAATAGTAATAATATGATGATCAGAAGAGGCTTCAAGCCATTCCATATCAGGAATTGAACGTTTTTTATCGTAAAAAGTAATTGAATCAGCAAGAGAATCACTGATACCTGCTTTTTTGAGTGAAGCAGTATTTGTTTGAAAAACAGCCTTTGGAGAACCAAATGCCATTAATAATTTTTGAAAAGTCTTAGGACCAACGCCTGAGACTCGCAAAAGCGAGACCCAGTGTTGTAATTCTGGAGTTGATTTCATCCAAGTAAGTGTAACTCAATGAAACCAGATTAAAGTAATCTATTTACTACGGATTACCTATCTTATACCCATTTCTAACTTCATGGCTGGATTTTGAAACCAAAGCATAACTTAAATTATTTTCAACTTTGTAAACAATCGCCGTTCCAGCACGCTCTGGTGGCAAACCTACCTGTACTTTTGTCTCTGGAGAGAAAGAATATTTGCGTGCATGCTTCTTATAAGGGTCATCAACTGTTCTGCCCGGCGCATAAACACCTAACATATAACCTGGCTTGATTCCCTGACGCGAGCCTTTATTGATGGTTACAATCATTGCTTGTCCGCTAATCATAGAGGCTTCAAACAATGAAATTATTTCACCGCGCACTTTGTGCGTTGGCTTACGGATAAGTGCATCAAGTGACTGCTCTTCATTTTCGATATTAAATAAACGATCACCTGGACGGATTTCACGTTTAGATTCAATCACATCTGCAGTAGCAACAACATCACCACGACGTACAATTTCTACAAAACCGTTATAAATAACTTCGCGACCTAACACACGGTTAGTTTCGGGATCAAATAATTCTTTACCGGGACGGAAAACAGCGTAACGATCTTGCTTGTAACTACTGTTTAAGTTCTTAATGTAAACACGCTGACCTTCTTCAATCAACATATGCGCATCACGACCATCAACGATATAGGGTGTCTCTTTAATAATATCGTCATCAATTACACGCGGCCATGCCAAGAAAGGCGCAAGAGAAGAAATTGGATCGCCTTTACCTTTACGTTCAATACGCATTTGAGGCACCATTCTTTCAACGACACGCCCATCACTCATTTTAATACGACGACGACCACCTTCATAAATATGAAGGATATCACCAGGATAGATACGGTGTGGGTTTTTAACCTTTTGGTTCTCATCCCAAATCTCTGGCCAATACCCAGGGTTATTCAAAAACATATTTGAAATAGCCCACATGGTATCACCCTTTTTAACGACATAACGCTTAGGTGCGGTTGTTTTAAACACCGGCTTAACAACCTTACGCTCAATCTTTGTGCGGTAATGAGGCTCATCATACGCCTTCGTTGCTGGGCTACCATAATAAGCATCATAAGGATCTCTGCCATCTGCTCTGCCCACTTCAGGCGCATTTTGCGACGACATCGATTGAGAGCCTGGCATAGACACAGAACTACAACCACCCAATAATGAGAGTGTCAGTGCTGATAACGATAATACTGAAATGTGTAATGAAGTACTTGACGACGTTAAACGCGGAAACTTGAAAGACATGAAAACCCCTTGCTCTTTTAATTATTTTAATTATTTTTATTCATTTATTTTTGGTTGATCTTTATTGTTATAATAATAACTCAGACTTGATAAGGATACCGAGTTTTCTGACTTACGGTATATATCAAACCAAATTAAA
>CAZMWD010000326.1:0-2438 GCA_964569685.1 uncultured Cocleimonas sp.
AGAAGAAAAGACAGAGTAATGTTTACGTCTGTGGTATAAATACCAAATACAACTTGAATACACCGTTTTAAAGATAGAAATCAATACATATCCATGAGTCATTCCCCCTTTTTAATCAAATTTCAGTCCGATGTTGCTTTGCAAGATTCTTTTCAAGATTTTGAGCAAGATGATCATGTGTTGGCGGTGCTTGGTTTTTCATCAAAAACAGAATCATTCAGTAACACAAAGCCTGTTTTTACTACTGCATTAAATAACTTAGAGGGTGCTTCAATATCCTCTTCCTCTGTAATAGAGGTCTGGAAAAGCCCAGAACCGGTTAAAACAAAATCAGTGGGTGATCTATTGTTATCGTGGAACAGTCAACTATTATTTGGCTTTATTCAGCTAAACGAAGCTGATTTTGATAATTTGGTCGAAGCAAGCGAATCCGCATATCAGCAAATATTAAGCGCGCTTAATCAACATCCTACACATTCTAAGTTATTGCGTATGTGGAACTACTTCTCATCCATAAACGATGATTCGAGCGGGCTAGAGCGTTACCGAGAATTTTGTTTAGGTAGGCAAAATGCACTTGATCAGTTTGATAATTTCCCTTATTCGCCACCTGCCGCTACCGCAATTGGTACGAGTAATGGTGACTTGCAGATTTATTTTATAGCCTCGCATGATGCAGGGATGCAATTAGAAAACCCGCGCCAAACCTCTGCTTTTTTGTATCCAAAAAAATACGGTGAGGTGAGCCCTTCTTTCTCTCGCGCCACCTATAAACGTTGGGATGAACAATCAGATCATCTCTATATTTCGGGAACAACCAGTATCGTCGGCTCTAAAAGCCAGCATGTGGATGATGCTACGCAGCAATTAAAAGAGACATTGAATAATGTAGAAGCGCTTGTTCAACATGGCTTTGATACGCTTGATTTGTCTATTCAAACGCTTGAAGAACTCTCCCATTTAAAAGTGTATTTACGCGATGCGTCCTTATTGCCGCTGGCAAAAGCACTATTGGAAAAGCGTTTTTCTAACGCTAAGCAGTCACCCACCATTTTATATTTACAGGGCGATGTATGTCGTGCCGATTTGCTGGTGGAAATTGAAGCGGGCTTTGTTTAACGGTGTGTAATTAAAATGTGTAATCAAAAATGCCAGAACTTCCTGAAGTAGAAACCACCCGCAGAGGCATAAAGCCTTATATTCAAGATCAAATAGTCACTCAAGTGATTGTGCGACAAGCCCGAATGCGTTGGCCCATTCCATTATCGTTACATGATATGGAAGGGCAAAAAATATTATCGGTTAAACGCCGTGGTAAATACTTACTCTTAGAAACCTCGCAAGGCACGGCAATATTACATCTTGGAATGTCCGGCAGTTTGCGCGTGGTTGATGCAGGCTCAGCCCACGAAAAACATGATCATGTTGATATAGCTTTTGCTAACAACAAAGCCATTCGCTTACGTGATCCACGTCGCTTTGGTGCAGTGTTATGGACAGTAGATGACCCTTTACAGCATAAACTTATTCGCTCTCTGGGGCCTGAACCTCTCAGCGATAATTTTGATGCTGATTATTTATACACACAATCACGCGGGCGTACTGTTAGCATCAAACAATTCATTATGAATGGTCATGTGGTGGTTGGTGTTGGCAATATTTATGCCTGTGAGTCTTTATTTAAAGCAGGTATCTCGCCGAAGAAAGCGGCAGGTAAAGTGTCTAAAAAACGCTATAAAAAATTTGTCGCGATGATAAAAGACGTATTAGCGCACGCCATAGAACAAGGCGGAACAACTTTAAAAGATTTTGTACAAGCAGAAGGCAAGCCCGGTTATTTTCAACAACAGTTGAATGTGTACGGTCGAACCGATGAAGCGTGTTCAGTGTGTGGTTCACCCATTAAAAAAATCACACAGGGGCAACGTTCGACATTTTATTGTGCGAAATGTCAGCGTTAGCTTTTTAAGTCTAACTTTTTCTTCTAAAGCCCCAAAATAATCCTAAACCCGCCATAGCAGCGGAAGAAAGGTGAGCCGTGATAAAGTTCTTCAAACCACCTAAATGCGGAGAAATCCATGCGATTAAGCCGTTGTAGAGATTTTCGAACGCATCCCACTTTACACTGATTAAATCATTGTACTGTAGAATAAAAAGCAGTATTAGTGCTGTTCCCGCAAGAAAAAAAGCAAACTTTAAAAAGGTACGTGTCGCAAACCCAATCACGTAGCCCGCAAAAAAGCTAAATCCCATATAAGTGAATAGCGCAACCCAATTGCCCGCTTGTATTGATTGACCAACGTCCATGAACCTTCCCTGTCATGATTTATACTTCGCGCGGTTACGGATGCGGTTTCTATCGGTTGGTTTTTGCGCGTTGCTGAAATAGTTGCGTAGCTTGCTATGCGCCCATTTCAGCGCCTTGCTATCGACAAAAA
>CAZMWD010000327.1:0-2432 GCA_964569685.1 uncultured Cocleimonas sp.
CAACAAACAATCTTCAACTCAGAAATTTTAACTTAAAAAAGAGTAATAAAATAAGGCGAGAAATTTACCACATCTCACCAAAACAAAACATATTTAAAGCTCTTTTGGACGTAATAACGCCTCTAATTTTGCATCCCCCATTGCCAAGTCCTTCCATGATCCATCCACGGTGATTTTTGCAACGTTGCCCGTAGTAAATAATTTACCATTCGGTTGTACAGAGCCACGTAATTGATCAGCACCACAAAAATGCAGTAATAAATCTTCCATCGACGGGTTATGTCCTACCAACATCACGCTGGATACGCTTTCGACCTGATTGGTAATAATGTGTAATAACGTCACCGTGTAGGCGGCATAAATAGCTTCGTTCCATTCAATAGTATCGTTTGATATTTTGAGTTGATCACACACGCTTTTGCAGGTTTGTTTAGCCCGCATTGCGGGGGATGCGATGATTTTTTCGGGTACCCAATTCAACGTTACTAGCTCTGCACCAATACGTTTAGCATCCTTTTCCCCTCGTTTACTGAGCGGACGATCATAGTCATTATTTACACCACTATCCCACGATGATTTTGCATGACGCGCTAAATAAAGTGTTTTTTTAATTCTAGACATGACAACAGTATACTAAGTATGAAGACTTTACGGTAGAATCCCGCTCATGAATATACGCACACTACTCGAAGAAAAAATCACCCAAGCCTTACAAGATGCTGGCGCAGAAAATGCACCTGCGATTATAAAGGCATCTGCCCGTCCTGAATTTGGCGATTATCAAGCCAATGGCATTATGGGCGCGGCTAAAAAGCTTAAAATAAAACCGCATGATTTGGCAGAAAAGGTGTTAGAACACATGGAATTAACCAGCGTTGCCAGAAAAGTTGAAATTGCAGGGCCTGGTTTTTTAAATATCCATCTCTCAGAAGACTGGTTAGCAGAACATGCAGAGCATGCGTTAGCATCCGACCGATTGAATATTGAAACAGTGCTTAACCCCCAAACCGTGGTGATCGACTATTCTGGCCCTAACCTTGCCAAAGAAATGCACGTGGGGCATTTGCGTTCAACCATTATTGGCGATTCTATGGCGCGGGTACTCGACTTTATTGGGCATAAGGTGATTCGTCAAAACCATGTCGGTGATTGGGGTACACAGTTTGGCATGTTGCTCACTCACATGGGCGAGCTTAAAGTAGATGATGGCGATATTTCCATACAGTTGGCTGATCTGGAAAAATTCTATCAAGCCGCTAAAATTCGCTTTGATGAAGATGAAATATTTGCACAGAAAGCACGGGCAAATGTGGTTAAATTACAATCAGGTGATCCTGATTTTTTAGCACTATGGAAGAACTTTATCGACATATCCCTGACTCATTGCGACGAAGTATATGAAACCCTCAACGTTCTTTTAACGCGCGATGATGTCATGCCAGAAAGTGCTTACAATGATGATTTACCCAATGTGATTATCGATCTTGATAAAGCGGGTATGCTGGTAAAAGACCAAGGCGCGCAATGTGTATTTTTGGAAGAACTCAAAGATAAAAACGATAATATCGTCCCAATGATTGTGCAAAAATCTGACGGCGGTTATTTATATGCAACCACCGATCTTGCGGCATTGCGTTATCGTCACACCAAACTAGGTATGGAACGTGGCTTGTATTTTATTGATGCACGCCAAAGTTTACATCTTAAACAAGTCTTTCTCGGCGCAAAAAAAGCAGGCTTTGTACCCGAAACAACATCACTCGAACACATGCCCTTTGGCACCATGATGGGTAAAAACGGCACACCGTTTAAAACGCGCGATGGCGGTACAGTTAAATTAATTGATTTACTCGATGAAGCACAACAACGTGCGTTTGATTTAGTCACTAAAAAGAATCCAGACTTAGATGAAGCTACGCGTAAAAGTATTGCTAAAACAGTGGGAATCGGTGCGGTAAAATATGCGGACTTGAGTAAAAACAGAACCTCTGATTACATTTTCGACTGGGATACTATGCTCAGTTTTGAAGGTAATACCGCGCCCTATTTGCAATACGCCTATGCGCGGATTCAAAGTATTCTTAGTAAAATAGGCGGCGTTGAAAACATTGATGCAAGCATCGGCATTGAGTTAGTAGAACCGGCTGAGCGCACATTAACCAACAAGTTATTACAATTTGAAGAAGCCATCGAATTAGTCGCCAAAGACGGCACACCTAATTTATTGTGCAATTACCTATTTGAACTCGCTGGCAACTTTATGACTTTTTATGAAGCTTGCCCGATATTAAAAGCAGATTTTGATGATCTAAAACATAGCCGTTTAAAATTAGCGCATTTAACTGCGAATACGTTAAAGACGGGGCTGGATTTACTGGGTATTGATGTGATGGAGAGGATGTAATCTTATTAAATCTTTTCTTTTTTACCAT
>CAZMWD010000328.1:0-2393 GCA_964569685.1 uncultured Cocleimonas sp.
GGCTTATCGTTGTAATACACCGCACCTTTGGTATTGGTACATTTAAAAATTTCTGCTTGAAGGTTAAACATAAACAGAAAGGGCATCATTGTAATTAATATTTTTATATTCTTCATTATTGTCATCCGGCTAGTCATCTTCTAGAACCGCATTGCCTGATGTTGCATCTGCATGACTACCCGGCTTTGGCACCATTTTTCCCGATCCACGATGATGTAACTCTGTTACGCCACTTGTCGCTTTTTTTGCATTTATTTGAAAATCATACAAATCACACACCGGCGCATTTGGCCCAATACTACTGGATATTCCGGCACGTTCGCAGGGGTAACGTTCTTGCATATCAGTAATGGTTTCGCGTATGCCTGTTTTCGCGGGGTCTATAGCAAACACATATTCTTGGTTAGCAGTACCTACAAAACCATCCACTGTGAGTGTTGTGCTTAATCTATTCGTAATCGCTAGTTCCGATAAGGTGGTATGTGTTTCTTGATACAACAACATTCTTTGTTGATCATTACCCGCAATGAGCATATCCAATATTGACATTTTAATAGCAGCAACCCCCAATAAAGTCATCACTAATAGCATCATTAATGCAGTAATTAAAGTTGCGCCATTTTGTTTGTTTGGCTGTGTGCTTAGCTGCTTATTTGCTTGTTTGTTTAATGAGTTTAGCATCACGATTAGGTTCGATTCCCTAAGTGAATCGTGGTCGAATAAACGCGATGTAGCTTCTTTTTATGGGTAGCATCAATGGTAATGGTTTGATCTAATAATTCAAATGATCGTGTCTCATCTTTCTTTAACACATCCCTACTCGAACGAATCAATAGTGCAACTTGTATACTTTTTACTTTTCGCCAACTCCCCTTTTCTGCTTCTACTTCATCTGCCGTTTTGTAACGTATTTGATCTTCGCTTGCTACGCCATAACGAATCTGCATATTTTCAATATTTTCTGCAATTTCAATCGGTACAATACCGGCAGTACGTGAACCCACACACACCAATTGATTCTCTGCATCTATATAAAAGGAATTATACATTTTTGATGTCATTGGATCGGGCATGCCATTTTCTGGGTCGGCACTGCATGCTTCGGTAATCAGACTACCTGCACAATCGGTAAAAATGCGTCGGCGCGATATTACATTTATCGCATCATCAGGATTATCCGGCATAAAGACACTGGTTATTTGATCACTGGTGCTATCAGAACCATCTTTCGAGAATGCAGGCGTCAGGCCTGATAATAATAAGTTATTGTTAGTACCGCCGTTCCGACAGATTGTATTCGGTGGCGCACCGTCTTTAGCAGACAAAAAAGGTTTATCAAATGGGATAATATAAATAGAACGATAACCCGCATGTTGAATGCCTTGGTTTAAATATTCCATTGCCATACGCGCATTCGCTTCCATTTCGGTAACGGCTTGGCGTATTTTGTCATTATCTTTTGTATTTAAGTAGATAATACTTAAACCACCGACCAAGAATAAACCCAGCACCATAGAAATCATGGTCTCGACAAGTGAGAGACCTTGGTTTTTTCTAAAATGTGGCGTGTTATGTTTCATTATTATTTTTTAATTTCTAAGTGAAAAACAATTTAAGGCGACTGATTTATGATTAGTTGCTGCTGCCACATTTTTTTGCTCGGTTTCAATCCACGAGAAAGATAAGGAATAATACGCATCGGCAATACCCACAGCTACACCGCAATCTGTGACAGGGGCTGCAATTTTTACTAGCTCTATCGCGCCCGTTGGTAATTTATTTTGTGCGTTACACGCCATTTCATTAAGATCATATTTAGCTAAATCAATCGCACTACAATTGCTGTCAGCACCTTCACAATTAGCGATTCCTTCGCTAGCACAACTCAAACTAATCGTTGTATCAGTCACACTAGCAAGATAGTCATTCATGCCCTGCCGATTACTACGCATTCTATTGCTTGTATCCATTAATAAAAAGCTGGCTTCATTTCTAAAATGCGCATCGTTAGTGCCTTTTATTGCGGCGATTTGTAAACCACTCAATCCCAATAGACCAACGGATAGCACAATCAGTGATACCAATATCTCCATTAATGAAAAACCCGTATTTTTCGAGTAATTGATTGATTTTTTTTGTAAAGGAACGCTACTTAACATATATTTATATTTATAATTATTTATACTGTTTTTATAGTTTTTTCACTCAAGATTTATCTTGTTAGCACCTAAATATACCGTATTTCTGCTAAAGTAGCTAGATTATCGAAATATTTAAGATAAAAGGTATTATTAATAGTATTCAAATGCTTACGGGAATAATTGACTATTTTCCAAGCGATCAACAAACTTAGGGGAACAACGTTTGAAAGACACAGACACGACAGAAAAAGT
>CAZMWD010000329.1:0-2389 GCA_964569685.1 uncultured Cocleimonas sp.
TTGGCAGAGAAACGACTTACAAATGCTTGAAGTTCCGCTATCTTCGCTTTCTTCTTTACATTCTCATTTTGCATTTGCTCGCGTGCTTGCGTTGCCGCCGTCATGTACTGGTCGTAATTACCGGGGAACATGCGTAGCTCGCCATAATCCAAATCTGCCATATTGGTACACACGCTATTTAAGAAGTGACGATCATGCGAGATGATTACCATGGTGCTTTTACGTGCGTTTAATATATTTTCGAGCCAACGAATCGTATTAATATCGAGGTTGTTGGTTGGCTCATCCAGCAATAGTAAATCAGGATTTGCAAACAATGCCTGCGCTAATAAAACACGCAGTTTCCAACCCGGCGCAACCGAGCCCATAGAACCCCAATGTAAATCTTCGGCAATTTCTAAGCCGAGTAATAACTCGCCCGCGCGAGCTTCTGCGGTGTACCCATCCATCTCGCCAAATTGGATTTCTAAATCGGCCACTTGGATACCTTCTTCTTCGGTCATCTCTGGCAAGGCATAAATACGATCACGTTCTGCTTTGATTTTCCATAGTTCTTTATCACCCATAATAACGGTATCAAGCACGCTGAACTCTTCAAAGGCGAATTGATCCTGCCCCAGAACCGCAAACTTAATATCTTGATCAATCGTGACATTGCCAGCAGACGGCACAAGATCACCACTGAGGATTTTCATGAACGTAGATTTTCCACAACCATTCGCGCCAATTAAACCATAGCGGTTACTATTGCCAAATTTTACGGAGACATTTTCAAACAGTGGCTTCTCGCCAAACTGCATGGTGATATTGGATGCTGTAATCAAAACGGATACCTGAATAGATTATGCGACAGGCATAAAAAATGCACAGTCTTTAAAGAACTGTGCATTATAGATCTATCGTTAAGCTAATCAAGACATGATTAGCAGTTTACTTAGTTATCAGTTAATCAAGCGATGCCTGCCTCATTATCCCGCGACCACCAATCCGTCCTTTAATCGCTTGCGATAACTGATAGACCGCCATTGCATAGCGACTGCTGTGGTTATAACGCGTGATAACATAGAAGTTGTGTCCGCCTAGCCAAAGCTCATCACCATCATAGGTATTTAATTTGATTAAACTTACCTTACCCGAAATATTGCCGAGGTTATTTGCAGATATACCCTTATTTCTCAAGCGCGCGAGACTATGCTTACTTTTAAAGCCTGTTTTTAATGTTCTGTAGCCCGAATTGACGAATTTCGCAGGTACAGCTACCGTGCCACCCGTTTTCCAGCCGTGCTTTTTAAAGTAGTTTGCGACACTGCCAATTGCATCATGCGGTGTCCAAAGATTAACCGAACCACTGCGATCAAAATCTACACCGAAACGCTTGATGTTACTCGGCATAAACTGAGATAAACCCAAAGCACCCGCATACGATGCCATTGGTTTTAATGGATTTAACCCGGCTCTACGCGTCATCAATAAATAGGCTTCTAGCTCACTTCTAAAGTATTTTCCACGACGAGGATTATTAAAACCCATGGCTGATAGCGCATCTATCGCTCTATTTTTTCCTACATTGCCACCGTAACGCGTTTCTACACCAATAATGCCCAGAATGATTTCCTGTGGAACACCGTATTGCTGCTCTGCACGTTGTAGTGCCACACGATTTTCACGCCAAAACTGAACCCCTTTACTGATTGTTTTTTCAGTTAAGAAGTTGCCACGATAACGCGTCCAACGACCCGGACGAGGCTTCTTACCTGATGCTCGTCTGCCATGGGCATCGCTATAAGCCATACGTTTTAGAAATGGAGTTGCTTCTGTATTAGAAAAAATATAATTTAAATAGCCACGATCAAAACCATGCTTAGATGCCATTTTATTAATGAACGCAATTGTTTGAGGGTTGCTTGCATAATCCCCCCTTAATGCTGAAGAAGAACCTCTAGCACGATAAGAGTTTGCGCTATTTTGCGCCGCCTTATAACGATTGATATAACCTTGCTTGACACTATTTTTTTGTTGTTCGCGTAACGCTTTTTCCTTACGAACCCTATGAATAGCCGCATATTTTTTACGGCGCTGATCCGCTTCAAATTTTGCAACATATTGTTCGCGAGAGTGCGTATTTGTACTTCTACGCTTAACGGGTTGAATTACTGCTGTTACATTTTTATGTACTATTTGCTCTTTAGGCGGTGTTACAACAACGGTTGTTGCAACCACAGGCACTACTTTTTTAGCATGATGCGTCGTCGCTGGTTTTTGAGTCGTAGATTTTACGGGTGGTGAACCACATGCTGTCAACGATACAGCAACACAAAGCCCCAATCCATGTAGAATTATTTTGTTATTCATTATCATCCCCTTGATAAACGTTCTTCCGTGCGTATTA
>CAZMWD010000330.1:0-2381 GCA_964569685.1 uncultured Cocleimonas sp.
CTTATGTCACTTCTGTGATTTTCGCTACGCTTCTAGTTCTCGGACAGCCTCCTAGCCGTTTTTTTAGGTGCTGCTTTTTTTGTCGCAGGTTTCTTCGCCGTGGTTTTTTTAGTCGCTGGCTTTTCAGCAGTCGCTTTCTTTGCTGCAGGTTTTTTTGCGGCCGATTTTTTTGTAGCTGCTTTTTTCGCTTTGGGATTTTCTTCAGGGTTCATCAACTCAGCAAAGCTCATTTTTTGATCTTTCACTATTGCTTGATCAACCACCCAATCAACAATCATTTCTTCCATCACGGCTGCTTCAACGGTTTGCATCGCTTGTTGATTACTACGATAATATTCTAACAATGCTTGTGGGTCATCATAAGTAGAAGCTAATGTTTCTAGCATTTCATCAACACGCGACTGATCTTTCTCTAATTTCTTTTTGGTGATGATTTCGCCTACAATCAAACCTAACTTAACGCGACGTGCCGCTTGATCTTTAAACATATCATCGGGTAAAGATGATATATCTGCGCCTTGCGAGTTTTCAGACATTTCTTTGCGTACTTGTTGTATTTCATCGCCTACCAAAGCATTCGGCAACTCTATTTCATGCGCCTCATGTAAACCTTCCATGACAGACTGCTTAACCATGGTTTTTACGCGTTGCTCTACTTCACGCAACATATTGTTTTCAATTTCAGATTTGAAACTCTTTTTGGTGCCATCTTCAACGCCAAATTTCTGGATAAATTCTTTATCTACTTTGGGTAGCTCAGGCGTACTTACTTTCTTTACCTTCATCAAGAAAGTCGTTTGCTTACCTTTAAGGTTCTCAGCTGGATAATCTTCTGGGAACGTAATATCAGCTTCTTTTTCTTGACCTGCTTTCATTCCCATTAAGGCATTTTCAAAACCTTCCACCATACGACCAGCACCTAGCTCGACAGAGAAATCACTGGCTACGCCACCTTCAAAAAGTTCACCGTCCAGCTTGCCTTCAAAATCAATAATCAAAAGATCACCGGCTTTAGAGACTGTTTTTATTTCTTTCCACTCTTTTTGTTGGGTACGCAGTGTTTCAATCATTGTATCAATATCCGCTGCTGCAATTTTTACAGTAGGGCGATCAATTTTTAATTTTGAAACGTCGGCAATTTTAAACTCAGGATAGGTATCAAAGGTTGCCGTGTATTCAAGGTCTTTACCGGCTTCTACCGTTGTCGCCTCAATATTAGGCATACCGGCGACGCGTAAATTTTCTTGAGTAGCTGCTTCGTAGAAAGTAGTCTGAAACATTTCACCCACAACTTCTTGATAAACCGAATCACCGTATTGCTGGCTTACAACGCTCATCGGTACTTTACCGGGGCGAAAACCATCAATTTTTACACGACTTCTCATCGACTTTAAACGATTTTCTACTTCTGTATCCATACGTTCAGCAGGAACAACAATAGATAACTTACGTTCAATATTTCCGGTGGATTCAACTGAAACTTTCATGCAATAACCTCACTAACCTTTATCCTTAGTGGATGGCTAGATATTTTCTAGTAATAAATAAGTGAGAAGTATAGCCAGTAACTAAGGTACTGGCTATACATCAAATAATGGTGCGAAAGGAGAGACTCGAACTCTCACATCCTAAGATACTGGTACCTAAAACCAGCGCGTCTACCAATTCCGCCACTCTCGCAAAAAACGCGATTATACAATGCATTTTTGCCGTTGTATAACCTGTAAAGAAATAATTACCTGTTTAGATACAGGTAAGTAGGAACGTACACGAAATAACTTCGATTTTCTAACTTGCCTTACTGTCCCAGACGGGATAATCCCAGATCGTTGCGTAGAGTAACTATGCGCCTCCTGTAATTACCCATCCGAAACAATAATTCTGCATTATAGTATCGAAGTTATTCCATGTACGTTCCTAAAATTTGGGGTGGATAATGGGACTCGAACCCACGACGACCGGCATCACAAGCCGGGGCT
Source organism: uncultured Cocleimonas sp. (assembly GCA_964569685.1). Classification (GTDB taxonomy): domain Bacteria; phylum Pseudomonadota; class Gammaproteobacteria; order Thiotrichales; family Thiotrichaceae; genus Cocleimonas. The sequence goes on from CAZMWD010000330.1 coordinate 1,980, forward strand.
CTACCAACTGAGCTATACCCACCATAACAAAAATAGCAACCAACTCAATGGCGCGCCTGGCAGGACTCGAACCTGCAACCTACGGCTTAGAAGGCTGTTGCTCTATCCAGTTGAGCTACAGGCGCAATTCAAGTACGACCAATATTTTGTAAAAATGGTCGGGATAGAGAGATTCGAACTCCCGACATCCTGCACCCAAAGCAGGCGCGCTACCAGACTGCGCTATATCCCGACATACTCTACTATTATTACCAACGTGCGTCCGATGACTCACGCCTAAATAGCAGAGCGCGAATAATACGCATCTTAATTATTTTCGTCAAGCGTTAAGCAAAGACACAGCGCTATTATTTTTGATAAAATTTTATTGTCGTAACGTCGATTCCCGTGTTTTAATAAAAG
>CAZMWD010000331.1:0-2373 GCA_964569685.1 uncultured Cocleimonas sp.
GGAAATAACGCCAGTGGCGAATTTACAGGGCTACTAAACGATATTACGATTGCCTGTAAAGGCATTGCAAACCTAGTCAATATGGGTGATCTTGCGGATGTACTAGGTGCAACAGAGAGTGAAAACTCAATGGGTGATGTACAAAAGAAAATGGATTTAATCGCCAACGATCTGTTTATTGATGCACTTGAAAATAATGGCCACTGTGCAGGCATGGCATCGGAAGAGTTAGATGAGGTTTTAACCCTGCCAGAAGGTAATCAACGCGGCAATTACCTTGTTACATTCGATCCATTAGATGGCTCATCAAACATGGACATCAATATGGATGTGGGTGCTATTTTCTCGATACTTAAAGCCCCCGAAGGTAAAGAAAACCCAAGCGCAGAAGATTTTGCAAAACCAGGCACCGAACAAGTCGCGGCCGGTTATTGTTTATATGGACCCTCTAGCATGATGGTGCTAACTACGGGTAATGGTGTCAACGGTTTTACATTGTGCTCTTCAATTGGTGAATTCATTTTAACGCATCCAGATATGCAAATTCCCGAAGATACCAGTGAGTTTGCGATCAACGCATCCAATCAGCGTTTTTGGGAAAAACCTGTACAGGATTACATCGCCGATTGTATTCAAGGTGAAGAAGGTCCACTGGGTAAACGTTATAATATGCGATGGGTTGCCGCAATGGTGGGCGAAATTCATCGTATCCTTTGTCGTGGCGGTGTTTTCTTATACCCGATTGATGAACGCAACCGTGAAGTCGGCGGAAAATTACGTTTATTATACGAAGGTAATCCTATGGCAATGATCGTTGAACAAGCCGGTGGAGCAGCAAATACCGGGTACGGACGTATTATGGAAGTACAGCCCAATGGCGATCCACATCAACGTGTTCCGGTCATCATGGGTTCTAAAAACGAAGTGAATAAAATTCTTGATTATCATAAGAATGCTTAAATTCTAATCCTAAGATAGGAAACAAATAGACTTAAGGGACCTCTGATTAAGTCCCATAAATTCTGGCAACGCCAAGTTTCCAAGTTCGAGACATTTGTTTTCGCAGTGTTATTCTATGGTAAAAACAAATAACGAAGAAATTGGGAACTTGGCTAAGCCGCGTCAGCTAATAAGAGGGGCTGGCTTACAAGGCATCAACTCCGTTGTTGTAAATTTTGCGAAGGGTCGTTGCACCATGCCACAGGCGTCCATTCTCAAAATCACGCCTAGGATTTGATGCCTTGTAAGTCAGCAGAATTTTATGGGACTTGATCAGAGGTCCCTTAAAGGCGCGGATTAATCTGCGCCTTTTTTGTTTACGCCTTTTTTTATTTTAGGTTTTACTATATCTTGTCCGTATTAATAACAAACATACAACCTCAACATATATAGTAAAAATCTTATGATCAACCAAATTAAACAATTCTTTGAATCAAAACTCTCTCTTGATGCACAAACGACAACAGCAGATACAGAACATGCTTCACGCTTAGCCGTCGCAGCATTGATGCTAGAAGTGGCTGAATCTGACTACAAAGACCATCCAAAAGAAAAAGCAATGTTAGTGGAACTAAGCAAAAAATCGTTTGCTTTAGAAGAGAGTGAGGCGAATGAACTCGTAGCACTCGCTCAAAAAGAACACACCGATTCTACGGATTATTTTCAATTCACCCGTTTAATTAACAATAACTATAATGAAACACAAAAAATTGCATTGATTGAAAATCTTTGGAAAATAGCCTATGCCGATAATGAGCTGGATAAATACGAAGAACATGTGATTAGGCGTATTGCCGACCTGATCTATGTTTCTCATAAAGATTTTATTGCTACCAAACATCGCGCGATCAAACATCAAGAAGAAAGTAACGATAAGGAATAATCTATGAGTAATCCCTACACACCACCCGAATCAGAAGTCACAAGTACAAATAACAGTGGCGCATTTAACCAACGTAGTTCCACGCCCAAGGTCATTGGTATTATTTCGTTGGTATTAGCGGGTATTGGGATAATGGGTGCATTAGGTGGTCTTGCCATGTCATCTTTTATGCCAGAAATGCAGGAAGCTAAAGAAACAATGGGGTTTAGTAAAACTTATCTAGTAGGTTCCAATATTGTTTCTTTGCTTGCATCTTGTTGGGTAATATTTATTGGCATAAAACTCGTTAAATATCAGGATGTCGGGCGTCGCCATTTTAATTATTATACAATTTTCACGTATATCATGAGTCTATTTGCCTTCTTTTACACACGTAGCGCCATGAAAAATATGTTTTCTGATATGAAGCCTGAAATGGCAGCAGCGGCACAAGATTTATCCATAATATCATCTGCTGCTGTCTTTATTGCGCCCGTTCTGATTACAATTGC
>CAZMWD010000332.1:0-2325 GCA_964569685.1 uncultured Cocleimonas sp.
TTAGGGTATTATCTTTACTTTGCCAAAATCACCACTTTTTTAATTTTACTAAAATAGGAAAACACAAAAATGTCATTAGAAAACAAAGAAGGTCAAAAAATACCAAACGTTACATTCCGTACACGTCAAAATAACGAGTGGGTTGACGTAACCACTGATGAACTATTCAATGGAAAAACAGTCATCGTTTTTTCTCTACCCGGTGCATTTACACCGACCTGTTCATCTGCACACGTGCCACGTTACAACCAATTGCTACCTGCATTTAAAGCAAATGGCGTGGACGAGGTTATTTGTATGTCGGTTAATGATACGTTTGTAATGAACGAATGGCAGGCAGATCAAGGTGCTAACGATATTACCTTTATGCCAGATGGCAACGGTGAATTCTCGGAAGGCATGGGTATGCTGGTCGATAAAGATGATCTTGGTTTTGGCAAGCGTTCTTGGCGTTATTCTATGCTCGTTAAAGACGGCGTAGTTGATAAAATGTTTATCGAAGCAGACGTTGAAGGCGACCCGTTTGATGTATCGGATGCTGATACTATGCTTAACTACGTTGCTGCAGATGCAGAAGTACCTGCAAGTGTGACGGTAATGGCGCGTAAAGGTTGCCCATTTTGTGCAAAAGCAAAGGAAATGCTAGAGGCTGCTGGTATGGAATACGAAGTGCTAATGATGGGTGAGGATTATACTGATCGTAGTTTACGTGCGATGGTAGGTTCATCTTCTGTGCCACAAGTATTTATTAATGGTGATCATATTGGTGGATCATCTGATGTAGCTGATTGGCTAAAAGCATAATTTAATTTGTGCCGTTTGTACAAGTGCGAAAACTTTCTCGCACTTGTACAATACGATTCTTTTTAAAGAAGCACTTATCGTTAAGGGACTTAATCAGAGACCCTCAATAACGCATAACAAAGCACTTCTTTAAAAATAATCATAAACAGGAAAAACCATGAGCAAACATTACGACTTAATCTCTATTGGCGCAGGCAGTGGCGGTTTATCTATTGCCGAACGTGCTGCATCGTATGGCGCAAAAACAGCGGTTATTGAAACCTACGAGCTAGGTGGCACTTGCGTAAACGTAGGTTGTGTACCAAAAAAAGTAATGTGGTATGGCGCAGGCGTGGCGCAGGGTTTAAAAGATGCTCAGGATTATGGCTTTAATATTGATTTAGAAGGCGATTTCGATGGTAAAAAATCGGGAAAGCTAAATTGGGCGAAGCTAATAACGAAGCGTGAAAATTTCATCGGTGGAATACTGGATTGGTACGATGGTTACATGGGCGAAGCCGGTGTCGATGTGATCAATGGCTATGCTAGATTCATCAATAATAATACGGTGTCTGTCGATGGTGAAGCCTACACTGCAGACAATATCGTTATAGCAACAGGTGGTCGCCCAATCATCCCAACTGATATTGAAGGTGCTCGTCTCGGTATGGATTCAGACGGTTTCTTTCAAGGCTTGGACGAAGTTCAGCCACAAAAAGTTGTGGTGGTCGGCGGCGGATATATTGCCCTAGAACTTGCCATGCTTATGGATGGATTAGGTTCGGATGTATCAGTGCTTCACCAAGGCTGGCCCGTGCTAGAAGGTTTTGATTCAACCATTCAAAAAGCATTACGCAAACAGATGGAAGATGATGATATTGCCCTTTATGACGATGAAATTATTGCCAAAGTAGAAGAGCAAGAAGACAGCACCGAAGAAAAAAAGCTGCTTACTATTCACTTTGAAGACGGCACCAGCATCACCGATGTAGAAGCTTTAATTTGGGCAATCGGGCGTAAGCCAAACACAGAGACAATCGGCTTAGAAAACACCGATGTCAGAATAGATGAACGCGGCATGATCATTGTCGATGACGAAGAAAAAACCACCGTAGACAACATTTACGCAATTGGCGATATTATCGGCAAAGCACCACTCACACCCGTAGCTATAGCCGCAGGTCGTCGTTTAGGTGATCGTTTATACGGCGGCAAGCCAGAGCGAAAAATGTCTTATGACAATATCGCAACCGTGATGTTTACCCATCCACCCATTGGCACGATTGGCATGAGTGAAGAGAAAGCGAGAGAAGAACATGGCGATGCTGTAAAAGTCTATCAAACAGACTTTGTACCGCTATACCATCAAATGACACGTCACAAACCTAAAACACACATGAAGCTAATTGTAACGGGTGATGATGAGAAGATTGTGGGCTGTCACATTATTGGCTTAGGCGCGGATGAGATGCTACAAGGTTTTGCGGTGGCGATTCGTATGGGGGCTACTAAGGCTGATTTTGATGATACGATTGCGATACA
>CAZMWD010000333.1:0-2322 GCA_964569685.1 uncultured Cocleimonas sp.
CAACTCGAATCCATCGGTGAGCTTAAACGCATCACTGCCGAGGTTGACCCTAACCTTGAAATGACGGAAATCTGCGACCGCGTATTACGCGCAAAAGGTCCTGCTTTGTTGTTTGAAAACCCCAAAGGCTTTGATACACCCGTATTGGGAAATTTATTTGGTACGCCAGAACGTGTAGCGATGGGCATGGGCGAAACATCGGTGACTGCGTTACGTGATGTAGGCAAGTTGCTAGCAAGTTTAAAAGAACCCTCACCTCCCAAAGGTTTTAAGGATGCACTAAAGGCCATCCCTAAATACAAAAAGGTGCTGGATATGGCACCGAAAAAAGTTAAAAAAGCAAATTGCCAAGCGATAGTCATTGAAGGCGATAATGTTGATTTAAGCAAGCTACCGATTCAAACCTGTTGGCCAGATGATGCCGCGCCTTTAATTACATGGGGTTTAGTGATTACTAAAGGCCCCAATAAATCACGCCAAAATTTAGGCATTTACCGCCAACAAGTGATTGGCAAAAATCGCGTCATTATGCGCTGGCTATCACACCGTGGTGGCGCATTGGATTTTAGAGATTGGCAAGAGAAACACCCCGGTGAACCTTTCCCTATCGCCGTTGCGTTAGGTGCTGACCCTGCTACTATTTTAGGCGCTGTTACGCCAATTCCTGATACTTTATCGGAATATGCGTTTGCGGGATTATTACGGGGCTCGCGCACCGAAGTTACCCAATGTATCGGCTCTGATTTACAAGTACCCGCCTCTGCAGAATACGTTTTAGAAGGTTATTTATACCCTGATGATATGGCAGATGAAGGACCTTATGGTGATCACACCGGTTATTATAATGAAGTTGAACGCTTTCCTGTCTTTACGATTGAGCGTATTACGCATCGCCAAGACCCGATTTATCACAGCACTTACACCGGTCGCCCACCGGATGAACCTGCGATGCTCGGCGTGGCGTTAAATGAAGTCTTTATCCCCATTTTACAAAAGCAATTTCCAGAGATTATCGATTTCTATTTACCGCCCGAAGGTTGCTCTTATCGCATGGCAGTGGTGAGTATGAAAAAACAATATCCCGGACATGCCAAACGCGTGATGATGGGCGTATGGTCTTTCTTACGCCAGTTTATGTACACCAAGTTTGTCATTGTGGTGGATGATGATATTAATACCCGCGATTGGAATGATGTGATTTGGGCAATGACCACGCGTATGGACCCGGGGCGTGATACCACCATTATAGAAAATACGCCGATTGATTATTTAGATTTTGCATCGCCTGTTTCGGGTTTAGGCTCAAAGATGGGATTTGATGCAACTAATAAATGGCAGGGAGAAACCGACCGTGAATGGGGAAAGCCGATTGTAATGGATGAAGACGTGAAAAAGCGTGTAGATGAAATATGGGATACGCTAAATTTATAGTTCGAAACCGCAGTTTGAGACCCTTGCATGAATCAGTGACGAAAGAAAAATACGGAAAAATCACACTGATTAAGGCGGGAAACGAAACTAATTTAGCGACTGCTTGCAGAGTTTATACTTTCAATGAACGAGTTATTAGGACTCAGGATTAAATAAGATGCGGAACTTGGCGCAGAATTTTTGTTCCAGATTGGATGATCTCAATAGGCGCATAGTTGCGCTATGCAACGATTTGAGATCATTCAAGCTGGGGCAAAAAGGCAAGTTAAGTTCCGTAAGTTATTTACTCTTGAGTCCTTAGTAAGTTTTCCAACAAAAGCAGTGTGATTTTAACTATTTTTACTCGTCAGCTGACTCGTGCAAAGGTCTCAATTTATAAAAAGACATTGGTTAAGCTAGCTTTCAGCCTAACTATGAGATAATTCGCCTCCTTAATTTTTTTTAATTGTTATATATGGCATATAATAATACCTAATTTCATGTTGAATATTGTTATGCAAAAACCCAATACACGACCCAAAACAATACTGATCAGTATCACCCTATTAGTATCTTTATTTCCTATTTCCCTTCTTTCTGCTGCACCTAACACCAGCAGTACACTTGAAGCTATTTGGAATAAACAGGCCTTAAAAGCACAGGCTCAGCCTGAACAGCAACAACTATTACAGCAACATCGCCTGCAATCACACCATCAAGCAATTAATGATCAACATTTTATCCAAAATGCTAAACAAGCGATTGCAGGTGATAAGCTTAATCCGACACCGCGCCCTGCTACTAATCACCCCGCAAGATCAACAAAACCAGTTACAAAATTAGACAAACAACGTGCTGCATGGAAAGCAAAATGGGACGCACAACAAAGAGCGAACAATCCACATAAACAAG
>CAZMWD010000334.1:0-2272 GCA_964569685.1 uncultured Cocleimonas sp.
AACGATATTTTTGCAATGCTCTCTTGGGACATGGTTTTTGCCTAGGCGTGTTATTCAGCAGGCGCTTTATAATTAGGATCATTCGGATTCAAAAATACAATTTCATGTTTATCTTCAATCTCAACATAATCCATCATCATTCCACCGATTAATGGCAAGGTTGCCATATCGACAACGAATTTAATATTCTTTTCTTTAAAGTCTTTATCACCTGCATGGGTATGATCATCAAACCCCATATTGTAATGAAACGAGCCATCTTCCATTACCTTAATCGCAATTCTAAGCGGGATTGGTTCATCTCCCATTTGCTCTATCGAAATAGCTATTTGCTTTGCCGCATCGTCTGAAATTTTAATCATTTATCATTCCTCATTTATGTTCACGAACAAAATCGACAAAACGTTTTGCCCAGTGATGATTTTCTGTATCACGCATATGTGCATAAGATGCTAGCAGATTTTTATATACCCAGCCATCCTCTTCGCCGGTAATGCCTACACCGCGTTTCACCTTATAGGCAAACGTGCCTTTATCTCGTAGTTTTTCAGGGGTATCTAAACAAGAATAATGAAATTCATGGGCTTTAATGACTCGCGCATCATCGCTTTTATCGGCACGCAGCTTTTCCGCCTGTTTACAATCATTCGACCAAGGCATTGCTTCAGTCTCAACTAATTCAACATGTCCTCTGCCCTGTGGTCTCTTATGCATTATCGTATCACTGGGGATAATACCAACCATTGGCGCAGATTGCCCATTCCAATGTAAACGTTGTGATAAATACATTAAACCACCACATTCTGCATAGGTGGGTAAACCGGCTTCAATGGCTGTTTTAATCTGATCGCGTAACGAGGCATTATCCGCCAACGCTTGCATATGGGTTTCGGGAAACCCTCCGCCAATAAATAAACCATCAATTTTTGGCAATGCTTTATCTTCCAGTGTATTGATCAGCACTAACTCCGCACCAGCATCTTTCAACGCTTGTTTGTCACCCACATAATAGAAACCACAGGCAGAATCTTCACAAATACCAATACGCACTTTGTTAACGGATTTTAAGGTAATGGATGGCGTGATTGGTTTTACAGCAAGCTTTACCGCTGTTTTAGCAACCGCTAACACGGCATCTAAATCAACTTGCTCCGCTACTACCGATGCAATCTCATTAATCTTCTTCTCTGCGCCTTCATGTTCATTACTTGGCATTAAACCTAAATGGCGCTCATCCAACTCTAGTAAAGGACTCTTTGTTACTACACCCAACACCGGAATATCGGTATAGGCTTTAGTCACCGCACGTATTTTTTCCTCGTGTCTCCCGCCGGAAGACATATTATAAATCACACCTGCAATGTTGATGTCTTTATCAAACTGTTGATAACCCAATAACAAAGGAGCAACACCACGAGTAACGCCACGGGTATCTATTACTAGAATCACGGGCGACTGTGTGAGTTTTGCCAACGCTGCATTACTGTCACTGCCATCGACGGCAACACCATCGTACAGCCCTTTGTTTCCTTCAATAATACTAATATCAGCCTGTTGAGAATGCTGTGCTATAACACGCATGATTTCATCATCACCCATAGTATTAAAATCAAGGTTATGACAGCCCCTGTATTGGTTAGAGTACTGACTAGAGTATTGACTAGAGTACTGGCTATTATCTCCCTCACCCGATAAACCAATAGACAACCCACTCGCCTTAGCAAGCCACAAAGGATCAATATAATCCGGCCCTTTTTTAAAGGGTTGCACACTCAAACCGCGTTGCAAAAATGCACGGCACAAACCTATCGAAAGCGTCGTTTTACCGGATGATTTATGGGCGGCTGAAATGTAAAATCGTGACATAACTAACGTCTAACTTTTCTTAGAAAGCGCAACGCCTTCAAAATGAATGCCCGACCAAGCTGTTTTCATAAAATGACGAATATTCTGATGGTTATCCGCATCGGGGTGTTGCAATACATCGTCACGATAATATCCGCCAAAACACGCTAAGGTTTGCTCTTTATTTAAACCCTGTCGTTTTGCAAACGCAAATAACTTACACGAACCCAAGTTTTCATCCGATTTATTAGTTAAATCACCGTTTTTAAAAGCAGTGGGATTAAAGTCAAAATGCGTATCAATTAATTCCATTAACTCATTAAATTCAATGGAGTCAGGCGTGGTTTTTAGTTTATTTAGAAACGTGTTTATCGTCATATAAAAGGCATCTCTAAGCCAGTATTAAAACGCTATTATAGCGTTTACA
>CAZMWD010000335.1:0-2251 GCA_964569685.1 uncultured Cocleimonas sp.
ACGCATCTGCAATCTGGAAAGCGGGTTGTAAAAGCAGTTGAAGGTGTTAGTTTTTCTATAAAGAAAGGAGAAACTTTCTGTTTAGTGGGTGAATCAGGCAGTGGAAAATCAATCTTAGCTTTGTCTGTCATCCAACTTTTACCCGCCAGAATTAGCTCGCATCCGGCGGGAGAAATTCTATTTAATTGGCGTAAGAGTAGTAATGTTGGGCAAGTCACAAAACCTGTTTATGAACAGGTGGATATGCTTAAACTAAATGAGGATCAATTGTGTGATATTCGCGGAGCGCGCATCGCGATGATTTTTCAAGAGCCAATGACATCGCTTAACCCTGTTTACAGTGTTGGGCAACAAATCATGGAATCGTTGTTGTTACATCACCCTGATATGAGTGAAGAAACGGCAAAAGAACGCGCGTTAAAAGGCATGCAAGAAGTGCAGATTAAAGATGCAGCTATGCGCTTTGATAACTACCCACACGAGCTATCAGGCGGACAACGCCAGCGCATTATGATAGCCATGGCATTGGCGTGTGAGCCTGATTTATTGATTGCGGATGAGCCAACCACTGCGCTGGATGTAACGGTGCAAGCCGAAGTACTTAAATTAATCAAAGAGCTACAAGAACGCAAAGGTATGAGTGTTTTATTTATTACCCATGACTTTGGCGTAGTCGCACAAATAGCGCACAGAGTAGGGGTGATGAAACAGGGAAAGCTGGTTGAAATAGGGGATACCCAACAAGTGTTAAGTAATCCTCAACATCAATACAGCAAAAAATTATTAGCATCTGTCCCCGATAATCTACCAAGGCGCGATAAAAGTGGTTTAGCTAGCGAGAAACCAAGTGCGTTAGTGCAAACCAAAAAACTGGATGTTTTTTTCCCCATTCGTAAAGGTTTATTACAACGGGTAGTTGATCATGTTAGAGCCGTTGATGATGTATCCATTGATATAAACAAAGGTAGAATTGTTGCTTTAGTGGGTGAATCAGGTAGTGGCAAAACAACGTTGGGGCGTGCCATTTTACAGTTGCAAAAACCGACCGCAGGAAGCGTCACCATTGATGGGCATGAGCTAGTCGGCTTATCCACAAAACAACTAAAACCGTGGCGACAAAAAATGCAGATTGCTTTTCAAGACCCACAATCATCATTAAACCCGCGTTTGCTCGTTGCTAAAACGTTAACCGAACCGATGAAAGTACACGGTATCGGAAATAGTGATGAAGAACGAATCGAATTAGCAGGTGATGTGCTCGAAGCGGTGCAACTTGATCGAGATTTTATGTGGCGTTACCCGCATGAGTTTTCTGGCGGACAACGCCAACGTATCGGTTTGGCGCGCGCCTTGGCGTTAAACCCAGAATTTATTGTGTGTGATGAAATCACCAGCGCGTTGGATGTTTCGGTACAAGCAGAAGTATTACAACTGTTATTAGAAATTCGAGAAAAACGTGATCTAACTTTGTTATTTATCACCCACAATATTGCAGTGGTTGAATACCTTAGCGATGAAACTATTGTGATGAAAGATGGCAAAGTAGTCGAATATGGTCTGACGGATGATGTTTGTGGTAATCCACAAAATATTTATACGCAGAAGTTGTTGGAAGCAGTGCCTCGCTTGAATTTTTAAGGTTTTTAGGACTCAGGATTAAATAATATGCAGAATTTAACGCCGAATTTTTGTTCCAGATTGGATGATATAAAGAGGCGCATAGTCATTCTTCGTAACGATTTTAGATCATCCAATTTGGGACTAAAAGGCAAGTTAAATTTTGTAAATCATTTACTTCTGAGTTCTTAAGTTATGACTATAAAACTCATCCTCACTGGCGGAACAATTGATAAAAGCTACAATGAATCTAACGGTGAACTGAAATTTACTAACACCCATATTCCTGAATTACTTGAGCTAGGGCGCAATCGCGCAGACATCAATACCGAACAATTAATGCTTAAAGATAGCCTGCAAATGAATGATGCAGATAGGCAGAAAATTTTAGATGCCTGTATCAAAACGGTTGAAGATCAGATAATAATAACCCACGGTACGGATACCATGGTGGAAACAGCGAAAGTGCTGGGTGATCAAAAACTAGATAAAACTATTGTAATTGTTGGTGCGATGGTTCCGTTTGTTTTTAAACATTCCGATGCGCTGTTTAATGTGGGATTTGCTTTAGCTTCTGTACAAACCTTATCTCATGGTGTTTATATCGCCATGAATGGAAAAATATTTAATTGGG
>CAZMWD010000336.1:0-2234 GCA_964569685.1 uncultured Cocleimonas sp.
CCAATATTGGTGGCGTTAGCATAAGATTTTTACAACGCTCACTAATACACGCTAAGTCCTAGTGTCGCCTTACAGGCGAGCTAGGTCTAAGCTTTGGCATAATTGAGTTCACCGTTTCAAAAAAAGACTTGAAACGGGAAGCTCACTAAACAACACTACCAAATGATTGATCAACACTACCCGCAGGCGGTGCTAAACCAGCAATAATACAACCCTGTGCAACAGGGCCTTTAGGGAGTAATTTATAAAGATATTTTAGCCCACCTTTAATATGGAAGCTTTCTTCAAGAGCATCAGTCAATTCTCGACGATTGGGTTTTTCATGTGAAGCAAAATAGCCCTGCAACGCACGAATAACCGTAATATGGTCATCATTAAATTGTAGCCCAGAATTTTTAACTTCTTGTTTGGCTGTAGATAAATCCCAGCCTTTTGGTGCATTTGGAAATTCACTCATTTGGATATTCTCCTTGGTTTTATTTATATAGGCATAAGAATTGTTGTTCTTATGTGGAAAACATAGGAGAATAACTGATATTCGTCTAGTAACCTTACGGTTTACAGGGCTTAATTATTGCACTATACAAAGGGATTTTAAGTGGCTTAACGTTATTTTTTAACGCTTCTTTATCGGCGCATAGTCACGCGTGGGTGAACCTGTATACAATTGTCGTGGTCGCCCAATTTTAGATTGTTGATCGCCCATCATTTCATTCCATTGAGATACCCAGCCGACGGTACGTCCAACTGCAAATAACACCGTAAACATATTTAACGGAATGCCCATGCCTAAAAAGATAATGCCCGAATAAAAATCAACATTAGGGTAAAGGTTGCGTGATTTAAAATAGTCATCATTCAATGCAACACTTTCTAGCTCCATTGCGGTATCTAACAGCTTTTGATGAACTGGGTTTGTACAAGCACCTTCGGCGAGCATATCATGGCAAATATCACGGATAATTTTTGCGCGCGGGTCATAATTTTTATAGACACGATGTCCAAATCCCATCAAACGAAAACGATCATTCTTATCTTTAGCGCGTTCAATAAAGTGCGACAGTGATTTGCCCGATTCGTTTATTTCAGTCAACATCCGAATCACCGCTTCATTCGCACCACCATGCGCAGGTCCCCAAAGCGATGCAATGCCAGCCGCAAGCACAGCAAAAGGATTAGCCTGAGAACTGCCCGCTAAGCGTACAGTCGATGTTGATGCATTTTGTTCATGGTCGGCATGTAAAATAAGAATAACATCCAGCGCTTTTGCTAAGAGTGGATTTACTTCGTATTTCTCACTGGGCATGGAAAACATCATGTGTAAAAAATTGGCGCTGTAATCTAAAGAATTATCAGGGTAGATAAAGGGCAAGCCTTTTGCATAGCGATAACTCCATGCAGCAATCGTTGGCATTTTTGCAATTAAACGATAAGCAGATTCCAATCTAAATTGCGGGTCGTGAATATCGCCGTCATCATGATAAAAAGCAGATAACGCGCCCACCACACCGACCATAATTGCCATCGGGTGACCGTCTCGGCGAAAACCACTGTAAAAACGTAGTAGTTGCTCGTTTAACATAGTGCGGTATTTAATGTTATGAACGAAGTCTTCTAACTCACTTTCATTCGGCAATTCGCCATTAAACAAAAGATAAGATGTTTCTAAAAAACTACTTTTTTCAGCCAACTGTTCAATCGGGTAACCACGATATTCCAGCACACCTTCATCACCATCCAGATAAGTAATGTCGCTCCAGCAACTAGCGGTTGCCATAAACCCGGGGTCGTAAGTGAAATATCCAAGTTCTTTGTATAAAGGGCGAATATCAATCGTCATTGGGCCAGAGGTAGGGGTGAGTAAATCCAATTCGATTGTTTTACCCGTACGGTTATCTGTTAGCGTAACGCTGTCTTTTTTCATTCTTATTCCTGTCGTTTCCCTGATGACTTCAACTATTGTAGTGTAGTTGTCAGCATATTTATATTTTGATTCAGAACAAGGCAACCTTCGCACTGGGTCAAAAGATGAATGTGCTGGCGACTACACATCAAACTCTACAACTAAATCACCCTGTTCTAAAATCTCACCTTCTTCAAGGTGAACCTTTTTAATTTTTCCGCTCATAGTCGCCGTAATGGTCGATTCCATTTTCATCGCTTCGATTACAAATAGAGAGTCATCTTTTTCAACCTGTTGATCTTGTTCTACCATAATGGCAGATAAACGCCCC
>CAZMWD010000337.1:0-2207 GCA_964569685.1 uncultured Cocleimonas sp.
TTTCAGCGGGGTCAGTGTCAGGATGTGACGGGTAGTCGTTATCAAGGACAAGAAGATGTGATGTTATGCAATATGGGTAACAGACATCATCTTGCACAAGCGCCTATTAGCCAAGAACTGGGTAACCAAAAACTAGGCAACCAAGCATCACGGGGTCGTTCAGCGATAGTTGTTGATAATACGGCAGAGCCTTATCAAGCCGATTTTTCAATATTATCACCTGCAAAATCAGCGTGGCAACAACGTAAAAATGATCCTGTCCATAGCAGTGTTTATGCGCGCAGAAGCTCTATTACGGGTCCTGCAAACAAGGCAGAAGGTATGATTTCGGGAACGCCAGATTTTCGTCATGAACGTGATATTCAACCTAATAAAAACCCTGTAACTGCTCCTATGGGTGAAGTTGAGCTTGGGGTTGAAAAACAACGAGCTGAACGAATAACAGGTGAAGGTAGTGAAAGTGGTACAGCTATAACAGGTGATGATTGGTCACGTGGTGGTCTAGTTACGGGTACAGAAGGTCTTTTTTCTTCTAGGCGCAACCAAACCCAACAAGGTGCATCCGTTAAACGCAATAATATTGGTGCTCACGCCCTTAAAGAACGTGAACGCCCTGAAGCATCAACCTCTAGAGTAACTGGCGGTAGTGGAACTAACGAAAGTACTTCTACAACAGGTCTTGTTACTCTTTCAGGTGGCGCGACTGCGTAATTGAACTACTTAGAGACGATTAAAAAGTAATGAATACACGAAATACCATCAGGAGACGAAATGCAAACGACACCAGTCGTTATACGCAAGCGCCTGTTGGTATGGCACAACCACAAGCCATAGTGCCTGTGGCAAAAATAGTGCCTGTGGAAAAAATGTCAGAGAATGTTCAGATGACCTCTGAGGCATCTGTAAAAGCAGCACCTGTCTATGCAGAAGTAAAGAATGCAGAAGTAAATGCAATTTATCCTATTAGAAAAGGTGTTGAAATAGCGTGTGATAGTTTGCCGATGCGTTCATGTAGACACCCGTTAACTGATTTGCATGCCAATGCACACTTAGCACGATGCGAAGAGACGATAAAAACTCGCTTTGAAGCTATCGTGCCTATGCTAAAAGAATTGGCTGACTTGCAACATGAGAAAAATTTTATCGCTCAGGCACAGGTAAAAGCAAAGAAAGTACTTGGTTACGAGCTACCTGAAAAGTTATTAAACAATGCTTGGTTAAGCGGTTTGGATATGCCAGCTGTGTACGCACATTGTATTTTTGGTGCGCTGAATAACTCTGTTGAACAGTTTTCAGAGAACTTACGAACTCAGGCAGAAGACTCGCTGGATTCAAAAAGTTTCTTTTTAGATTGTGGATTCCACTGTGTGGATATTACACCTTGCTCAGATGGTCGCTTAAAAGGTCTCTCTAAATATATATTAAGATTACCTTTAACCGCCTTGACGGTGCGCAATGCTTATGCAGGTGCACTTTTTAATGTTGAGGCGAATATTCGTCACTGGGAAAGCATTGAGTTAGCACGTTTTCGTACGGGTCAACCGGTTAGTCCCGATGCGGGAACCAATTATTTAAAAGTGGTGGTTTACCACCGCAGTAGCTCCGACCCTTCTCATCAGGGGTGTGCTGCACATGGTAGTAATGATCGGCTTGCCGCCGAAGCTGGGTTAGCGTCTCTGCTTGAGTTTCGTGAAGCGATTGAAAACAGCTTCTGTTGTGGTGCATCAGTCGATATTCTGCTGATAGGTGTTGATACGGATACGGATGCAGTACGGATTCATGTGCCCGATAGTAAAGGGGAGCTGAGTATTTATCGCTATCTTGATAACACTCAGCTCTACCATGATACCTTGAATTTAAATGCTGATCAGGCGCGACTGGCTGTTTATAACGCGGTTAATGAAATCAGCGAAACTGACGGCTGGGGAGCAGGTGATGGCGAACCTGAAGATGGCATACGACGACTTATTGTTAATTTATTGATTAATAATTTATCGCAAATAGAATATGTCAGTGACTTATACGATGGACGCTATCCCGATATTGGGCATGCTGAACGTTATATCAGTGTAGGTGATGGTTTTCAGGAAGTACAACTGCGTAATCTTGCTTATTATGCCCACTTGCATACGGTGGAAGAGGGCGCAGCAGATTTAGATATAGGCATTAAGATTTTTACGGGTTTAAATCTTAATAACGGATTACCC
>CAZMWD010000338.1:0-2200 GCA_964569685.1 uncultured Cocleimonas sp.
TTAACACACATAACTAGAAATATTACCATGACAATATCACAAAACATCGACAACACCGACAGTAACAACGACGCTAAGCTCACTGCGCATATCCTCACCGAAGCACTACCTTATATTCAACGCTACGCGGGTAAAACTATTGTCATCAAATACGGTGGTAATGCGATGACCGATGAAAAACTAAAACAAGGGTTTGCGCGCGATATAGTGTTATTAAAACAAGTCGGTATCAACCCCGTAATTGTGCACGGTGGTGGCCCACAAATCGGCAACTTGTTAGAACAGCTTGGAAAAGAAAGTCGTTTCATTGATGGAATGCGTGTTACCGATAGCGAAACCATGGATGTGGTGCAAATGGTGCTAGGTGGGCTTGTTAACAAACAAATAGTGAATGATATTAATCAAGCCGGCGGTCGTGCAGTAGGGCTTACGGGTAAGGATGGCAATCTTATTATTGCAGAAAAACTAGAACTAAAAAGTAAAGCCATTAAAAATCAACCACCCGAAATTATCGACTTGGGGCATGTTGGCTCTGTGAAAAAAATTAACCCCCGTATTATTAATATTTTAGATAATGAAAAATTTATTCCCGTCATCGCACCTGTGGGTGTGGGCGAAGACGGCACATCGTACAATATTAACGCCGATATAGTCGCTGGGGAAATGGCGGCTGTTCTGAATGCCGAAAAATTACTCTTGCTCACCAATACACCTGGCGTGCTAGATAAAAGCGAAAACTTACTCACAGGCTTAAATGAAGAAAAAATTAAGTCATTAACCGATGATGGCACTATTCAAGGTGGCATGATTCCAAAAATCCAATGCGCATTAGATGCGGTAAATGCCGGCACTGAATCTGCCTGTATTATTGATGGGCGTGTACCGCATGCTGTTTTATTGGAGTTATTAACGGATGAAGGTGTAGGAACGTTGATAAAAAAGTAGTTAAATATCAGGTGCCTTATCAGAAATTAATTTAGCCTCGGGCACAGACGCAATAATAGCTGCCGGTATTTCTATCATCATCCCCTTTACAGGCTTGATAGAAACCCATAAAAGATTCATTTTCATATTCAAATCAGCAAATACGACGGTACCTTTGTAATACTCAAGAACAGTTTCTAAAGCATTGATAATCTGTTTTCTTTTTTCTGAACTCTTCTTTTTCAAACCCGGAATAAGCACCATAAAATCGCCAAGATATTGACCCGTTTCATCTTTAGTAGGAACACGTTGCCACAAGGGTGTATTAGGTTCGAGTGATAATGATGCGCGCAAGGCACTTGTTTTAGAAGATTGAACCTCGGATGTGTTATTCATTTTAAAATCGCCCATAACGAGTACTCCATCAACTTAGGTTTGATGGAGTACTAGAGAGTATAGTACAGAGAATGTAGTATTGACTTCTCTTTTATAAATTTCTACTTTTTAAGCAACGCTGTTTTTGTGCCAATTTCTATGATTGTTTCGATACGCACTAAACGATTATTATGATTGCGCACTTCTTTTGAAAGTTCGCTAAGCACACCACCCACACGTTCTATTTTTTCAGAAATTAAAATGACTTCTTTCATGGATGCGATAGCATCTTTTATTATACTCATCGGTTAATTCGCTCTAGTTCTTAATTTTAAGTTCTGCGAGAATCTTTTCCGCTTCTTTAAGCCCTTTATCTAAAGATTTAGTGGCTTTTTTAGAGGCTTCATGGGCGGTTTACAAACTATGCTTTGTTTTAGCTTATACCAATAAAAAAATGATTCTGTCCTAAATCTTTTGATGCTTGTGTTTACCCAGCTTAGGGCTCCTAGGAGCCTGTCCGATAACCTCACCTTATGAATTCTCTGTGATTTTCGGCTACGCTTTCGATTCTCGGGCAGCCTCCTAGTTTGCTCTTTAAGTTTAAGGAATTAATTTAATCTATTTTTTGATAGATAAAAAAGTTAGACTTCAGCATAATTTTCTAATAAAACCACCGCATACACTGCAATACCTTCCGATCGACCTGCAAAACCGAGTTTTTCTGTGGTGGTCGCTTTAACGCTGACTACATCAACGGCAACGTCTAAATCTTCTGCCAATAACGTACGCATATCAACAATATAAGATGCGAGTTTAGGGGTTTGGGCAACCACTGTGCAATCACAGTTACCTAATTGATAACCTTGTTTTTTTATTAGTTTATTAACATGACGGAGTAATT
>CAZMWD010000339.1:0-2186 GCA_964569685.1 uncultured Cocleimonas sp.
CCACTATCAACGGTATCCGCATCCTTAATTTGTACGTGGTGAATGGCTCGGAAGTGGGTTCTGAAAAATTTGATTACAAACTTCATTGGTTAGAAAAAGTCACTGCATGGGTAAGTGAACAAGCTAAACAACACCCTAAAATGGTTATTTTAGGTGATTTTAATATCGCGCCCGGTGATCGTGATGTGCATAACCCAAAGTCATGGAATGAGCGAATTTTGTGTTCGACTCCTGAGCGCAATGCATTACAAGCGATTAAAGACATTGGCTTTGCAGATTCATTCCGCTTGTTTGAACAAGAAGAACAAACATATAGTTGGTGGGATTATCGAAGCGGTGGATTTAATAAAAACATGGGTTTACGCATTGATTTGATTTTATCTAGCTTACCGTTAGCGGAACAATGTACCGCAAGCTATGTAGATCCTGAACCACGCGGTTGGGAAAGACCATCGGATCATGCACCGGTGATTAGTGAATATAGAAATATTTGATTTATAGTCGTATTTGAGGGTGTGGATAGTTCGTAGTTCTAGCCTAGAATGATATAAAAGTACGATGATGTTAAGCTCCCTCCACTTAGCAAGGGGAGGGCTGGGGAGGGGATAGAATGTTAGAACTTGGATCTATTAATGCTAAATCCTTCTACCCTCTCCCCAGCCCTCTCCCTGCTAGGGAGAGGGGCAGTACTCACTTCAAAAGAAACAAAGGACGCTCTTTAAATGTCGACACAACACTTTTCCTCTCTCTCTCTTTCTAGTGCGCAAATTGCCAACCTAGATTCGCTTGCCTATAAAAAAATGACACCTGTTCAGGCAGAGGGTTTGCCACATGTGCTGGCAGGTAAAGATTGTATCGTACAAGCAAAAACAGGCAGTGGCAAAACAGCCGTTTTTGGGCTGGGTTTATTAGAAAAAATCAATCCACGCTTCTTCGGTTTGCAAGCATTAGTGTTATGCCCAACGCGAGAATTAGCGGATCAAGTCGCCAAAGAAATTCGTAAGCTGGCACGCTGTATTCCTAATATAAAATTAGTCGTGTTATGTGGTGGAAAACCCTTGAATACACAAGTTGCCTCACTTGAACACGGCGCACATATAGCTGTTGGCACACCCGGACGAATTCAAGATCACCTCAGCCGTTCTACATTAAAACTTGATGGCGTTAAAACCTTAGTATTAGACGAAGCGGATAGAATGCTCGATATGGGTTTTCAAGATGAGATTGATTACATCATCGAACGCATACCAAAAGAACGCCAAACGTTACTATTTTCAGCAACCTATCCTAATAGCATTAAAAAGATGAGCCGTTCATTATTGAATGAACCAGTAACGATTAAAGTAGATTCAAACCCTGAGTCAAATGCGATTGAGCGATTGTTTTATCGCACGACTAACGATCAACGAAGCGATACGTTGCTCGCGCTATTTGAGCATTATCACCCAACTTCGACCGTAGTATTTTGTCATACTAAAATACAATGTGATGAAGTCGCCCATTTTTTACGCGATAACGCGATTGATGCATTAGCCATCCACGGCGATTTAGAACAACGAGAACGTGATCAAATGCTGGTTCGTTTTGCCAACAATAGTTGCTCTGTTTTAGTTGCAACTGATGTAGCCGCACGTGGGTTAGATATAAAATCTCTGCAAGCGGTAATTAATTATGAATTACCGCACGATCCTGAAATTTTTGTGCATCGTATCGGGCGCACAGGCAGGGCAGGTGAAACAGGTTTAGCATTAAGTATTTATACCGATTCTGAAATGTCACGTATCATTTCAATAGAAGATTATCTAGATAATTCTTGTAAAAATGAAACCGTTGATTCATTAAATAGGCAAGCAGATTTTAGTTTACAAGCACCCATGGTAACGCTTCAAATAGATGCAGGAAAAAAGAATAAAATCCGCCCCGGTGATTTATTAGGCGCACTTACAGGTGATGCGGGTTTAGCGGGTTCTCAAATCGGTAAAATAGATATTTTTGAAATGTTTAGCTATGTAGCGATTGAACGAAATGGATTGTCGAAAGCTTTACACTATTTTAAAAACGGTAAAGTCAAAGGGCGAAATACCAAGGCACGTAAAATTGGTCGGGATATTAGAGAATCGTATTATTCGCTTAAATAACGTAATTTATAGTTAATCGCTGTCTTATTATCCTTTCCCTATTAGAGG
>CAZMWD010000340.1:0-2177 GCA_964569685.1 uncultured Cocleimonas sp.
GCTCCCTGAGTGGACTTTTGGTTATCCTGAGCGGGGTCTCGAAGGGAAGGGACGGATTTCTTGTGCTTTGATCTCAGATACTGCGAATACTTTCGCAACTATTAATAGTTCTTCTCTGACAAAGGGGTAATATGTATTATCGACCTATGTCGTAAGGTTTATATAAGTTTCATCCTATTGAAGTAGAAGACATCTACCATGAAGGGCATGAAGCGCCTGAAGAAAAGATAAACCCTTCATGATCTTCATGCCCTTCATGGTCAAAAATTCTGTATTACAGCGTTAGAGAGATTATGCAGAGAGTATCTGAGGAACTACTTAGCACCTTAACTAAGCATGCCAAAACTTTTGGGACTATTAATATGAACTGTTGGTAGTTCCAAAAGTTATTATTTCATAGTTCCAAGCCCGCCTTCGACTCCGCTCAGGCTACGGATAAGCAATAGATCAGCTACTTATTTATAAATCTTTGCGGATTTTCCTAAACCAATCCAACAAACCCTGTGTTGAACTATCGTGTTTATAAATATTCGTTCCTGTATCTATTTCTTCCAGAATATTTTTAGTTAGGTTTTTACCTAGTTCAACACCCCATTGATCATACGAATTTAAATTCCAGATAATACCTTGCACAAAAATCTTGTGCTCATACATCGCAATCAACGAACCTAACGAACGCGGTGTTAGTTTTTTAATCACTATAGAATTACTGGGCTGATTTCCTTCAAAAATCATATGCGGAAGACGCTCTTCTACTTTATCTAATTCTATTTCGGCTTCTTCTAACTGATCACGTGTTTCTTCCATGGTACGTCCACGCATTAACGCTTCTGTTTGTGCTAAAAAATTAGACGCTAAAATATTACAATGATCATTAATGCAATCATGTGATTGAATAGAGGCAATAAAATCCGTTGGAATTAAACGTGTGCCTTGATGTAATAATTGATAAAACGCGTGTTGCCCATTAATACCCTCTGCACCCCAGATAATTTTTCCAGTCGAATAGGTGGTTTGTCGCCCTTCTCGATCGACCGACTTACCATTGCTTTCCATATCCGCTTGCTCCAGATAGGCGGGTAACATACGCAAATTATGATCGTAGGGTAAAATAGCACTGGATTCTGCATCAAAAAAATTACCGTACCAAACACCTAGCATGGCAAGAATAACGGGCATATTTTCTTCTAATGGGGCATTTTGAAAATGCTCATCCATCTCATGCGCACCTTCCAGCATTTCGATAAAGTTATCCATGCCAATATACAAGATGCTCGACAAACCCACCGCTGACCACAAAGAATAACGCCCACCGACCCAATCCCAAAAACGGAACATATTATCTAAATCGATTCCAAATGCAGACACTTCTTCTTCATTCGTTGAAACCGCCACAAAGTGTTTAGCTACATCGTTTTGCTTTACATGACCGGTGCCATCTAAAAACCATTGTTTAGCCGTGTTTGCATTGGTTATCGTTTCTTGGGTGGTAAATGTTTTAGACGCAACCACAAACATCGTCGTTTCTGGATTTAAATATTTAAGCATCTGCTGAATATGCGAGCCATCTACATTCGATACAAAATGCACGCGTAATTGACTCTCTTCAGCGTAAGGCGTTAAAGCCCGACATACCATGTTAGGCCCTAAATCCGAGCCACCTATCCCAATATTCACCACATTTTCTATTGCTAAACCCGTACAACCTTTCCACTGCCCACTGCGTACTTTTTCAGAAAAAAGCCGCATCTTTTCAAGCTCGGCATTAATCTTTGGCATGACGTTTTCACCATCAACAATAATGGGTTTAACAGAGCGATTTCTTAAAGCCGTATGTAATACCGCTCGACCTTCCGTATTATTAATTTTTTCGCCCGCAAACATTTTATCGCGCCACTCTTCAACCTTTGTCTGACGCGCAAGATCAAATAACAACTTCATCGTATCACCTGTGATACGATTTTTAGAATAATCTAATAAAATATCTTTGTACTTTAAGGAATATTTAGAAAAACGTTCAGGGTCTTGATCGAAAAGATCAACCATATGAATATTTTTGACTTTTTTGATATGGTCAAGCAACGCCAACCAAGCAGGCGTATTAATCAGGGGTGATTTTGCATTAAGGATGACTCTTACTGGTCTCATAATTATTTCCTATTTTTAGAACAAACTAC
>CAZMWD010000341.1:0-2175 GCA_964569685.1 uncultured Cocleimonas sp.
GCTTCTTCTGCACTTTTAAAGGTAAAACTAGAGGTTGGGAAAATCGCTTCAGAATGCTCCTGAAAACTACTTTGCTCATGCCCTGCTCTGATGGCCAAGGTATCAAATTCGAAATCTTTCATTCTCTCTCCAGTACAATTGCCCCCTCACCTAGTAGAGGGTGTCGCAAAGGTTAATCGTAGGTTGGTGCTGAGCTTGCGAAGCCCAACGATCAACGTCATGTTGGGCTTCGTTCCTCAGCACCAACCTACAAAACGTACTTTTACAACACCCTCTACTAAGGGAGGGAATTAACAGCAGGCATAAAAAAACCCGCTGTTGTCTATTTAATATAGAGCTAAAGCAGGTTTTCGAATCACCACGCTTTAGCAAATTTATTCGGGCTGTACCCTTGCGCCTGCAAGCTGTTTTCAAATCGGCGCGTGGAATAACTATAGTACAAATATTACTCGTAGGTCAAATCACATGCTTCTTTAAAAATGCAAGCATCTCTTGCTCTGGCACTTTCTCGAACATGCCTGATTGCAAATCTTTATATTCAAAAACACCCGCCGAAAGACTACGACCTGAAATGACCACTCGATGAGGAATCCCCAAAAACGCAATCACTTCAAACATATTTTTGGGTTTTCGATTACGATCATCCACTAACACCCTAAAGCCTGCTTCAACAAGCGTTCGATAAAGCTTATCTGTCGCTGTTTTAACTTCAATAAATGTGGCCGGTTGCATCGGCGCTAAGGCGATTTGAAAGCCTTTTTTATTTTCGACCTTATCACGTAATGCATCAAGATTCGTTTGAGACAAATACATCAGCGATGCTAAACAGTAGCAATTCCTAAACCCACACCCGATGCTAATGCCACAAAGTTTGGAAATGAAGTATTCACATTCGCCGCATCATTAATGGTAATTTCACCCTCCGTGCGTAAACCCGCAATCGCAAATGCCATCGCGATACGATGATCACCGTGGCTGTCGATTGTGCCTGAGCTTAACTGTTGCCCGCCTGCAATAATGATACCGTCATGAGTCACTTCGGTTGTTATTCCACAAGCACTTAAACCATCTGCCATCACTTGAATACGATCACTTTCTTTAACACGTAATTCTTCCGCGCCCGTTAAAATAGTTTCACCCGTAGCGCACGCTGCCGCAATAAAAATCACGGGAAACTCATCAATCGCTAACGGTACTAATGCCTCTGGAATATGGATGCCTTTTAGATTAGCAGAACGAATACGAATATCTGCCACCGGTTCACCACCGACTTCTTGTTGATTCAACAAGGTAATATCTGCGCCCATTAGTTTGAGAATATCAATAATGCCGGTTCGGGTTGAATTGATTCCCACATGCTCTAAGGTTAAATCAGAACCTTCGGCAATACTTGCGCCCACCATAAAAAATGCCGCAGATGAAATATCCGCAGGTACATCAATATCACAGGCAATTAGTTTTCCTCCACCTTGTAAGCGCATGTGATCGTTGTTCTCCCCACTGGTTTTAACATCATAGCCAAAACCACGTAACATACGTTCGCTATGATCGCGGGTAATACCGGGCTCTGTCACGCTGGTTTCGCCACTGGCATAAAGCCCCGCTAACAATACCGCTGATTTTACCTGCGCACTCGCCATCGGCAGTTCGTAATGAATACCTTTAAGACTTTTTCCGCCTTTGATTCTTAAAGGCGGTCTACCTTGTTGCTCTGTTTCAATCATTGCTCCCATGCTAATCAGGGGTTTAGTAATACGATTCATCGGGCGAGTGGACAAGGATTTATCACCCATCAATGTCGTATCAAACGCTTGCCCCGCAAGAATACCTGTCATCAAACGCATCGCTGTACCGCTATTGCCCATATCTAAATCGGACTTTGGGGCTTGTAAACCCTGCATCCCAACACCGTGAATAGTAAGTTGGGTACTTTCATTTTCTTCAATTTCAACACCCATCGCACGAAATGCATTCATTGTGGCAAGACAATCCTCACCATTTAAAAAACCGGTAACGTGGGTTACACCTTCCGCTAAAGAACCTAGCATAATGGAGCGATGTGACATGGATTTATCACCGGGAACGCGCAGTGTTCCAGTTAGTTTTTCGTTGGGAGTGGTTTTAAATTGGATATTTGACATATTTTAAATCTTTCTTTGTTTTTTAATATTGTTG
>CAZMWD010000342.1:0-2135 GCA_964569685.1 uncultured Cocleimonas sp.
CCGTAACCGAGTAAAAATAACCCTGTGATTGCACCGGTTGGGCGTGGTTTTTTGGAGAAAATCCAAACCAATAAAAACAGTAAAATACCTTCGCCTAATACTTGGTAAAGTTGTGATGGATGACGTGCTTGATCGTCCACATGCCTAAATACCATGCCCCACGGTACATCGGTGGGTCTGCCCCACAGTTCGCCATTGATGAAATTTCCAAGGCGACCTGCGCCTAAACCAATAGGTACTAACGGCGCAATAAAATCGCCTAACTTTAAGGGTTGTAGTTTCCATTTTCTGGCGAGTAATAACATCGCAATACTCACGCCGATTAAACCGCCATGAAAGCTCATGCCGGGTTCCCATAAACGGAATAGTTTGAGCGGGTCTGCCATCAGTTCGGGGAATTGATAAAAGAGCATTTCGCCAATTTTACCACCGGCAATAACACCAATCGCGCCATAAAACATCATGTCATCTACCTGTTCTGGCTTGACAGGGCTATTGGGGCGACGCGCGCGTATTTTACCTAAAAACAAAAATGCAAGAAAACCGACAACGTACATTAAGCCGTACCAGCGGATACCGGTTGTTTCGGTAAAATGGATTAATATTGGGTCTATTTCTGGATAAATGAGCATGTGTTTATTTACTGTTTTTAAAATTAAGGTGGTTTTAAAAGAAGAGCTTGTTGAGTTCTTTGCCGGGTTCTTCAGCACGCATAAACGCTTCACCGACTAAAAAGGCATTGACGTGATGATCGCGCATTAATTGAATGTGTTCAACGGTATGGATGCCACTTTCTGTTACCACGATACGATCATCGGGTATTTGCGCTAATAAATCCAAAGTCGTATCAAGTGAGGTTGAAAAGTCGCGTAAGTTGCGATTGTTAATGCCGACAAGGTCAGCCCCTAAGGGCAGGGCGCGGTGTAGTTCAGCCTCATCATGCACTTCAATGAGTACATCCATACCCAGCTCACGTGCCAGCAAATAAAGCGCACTCATTTGATCGTCGGCTAATACCGCTACTATCAATAAAATACAGTCTGCACCCATCGCGCGCGCTTCATATACTTGGTACGGGTCAACCATAAAATCTTTACGAATTACGGGTAAATCGCAGGCGTTTCTGGCTTGTATTAAATAATCGTCACTGCCTTGAAAGAAATCAATATCGGTTAATACCGATAAGCAAGATGCCCCGCCTGCTTGATAGCTTTTGGCTATTTCTGCAGGCTTAAAGTTCTCGCGCATGACCCCTTTGCTGGGTGATGCTTTTTTGATTTCTGCAATAACAGCGGGTTCATTATTGGCGATTCGTTGTTTCATAGAATCCACAAAACCGCGCACGGGTGATGCTGTTTTTGTTTCGCCCATGACAACGTCAATCGCTTTACCTTGTTTACGTTCCGCAATTTCTTGTTCTTTACGATGAATGATTTTTTTGAGTATATCGGGGGTGTTGTTCATATTTTCTATTGTTTGAATGAGAGCGTATTTACCAGTTAAAAACTGTTAGATTTGTTGATGAGATCGAGTAGTTTTTGACGCGCATCACCCGATGCAATGACCTCAAGCGCACGTTCTATACCCGCCTTGTGTGAATCGGTTATACCCGCAATATAAATCGCCGCACCTGCATTGAGTGCCACAATATCACGTGCCGCGCTTGCCTCGTTATTTAAGACGGAGTTGACCATTTCTAAACTTTCTTGTGCATCGTGTACGCGAATATTAGCGATGTTTTGTTGAACCATGCCAAAATCTTCGGGCTTGATTGTGTATTCCGTGATTTTGCCCTCTTTTAGTTCTGCCACAGACGTAGGGGATGCAATACTAATTTCATCCATCCCATCATCGGCATGAACTACCATGACGTGATGACTGCCGAGTTTATGTAGAACTTCCGCTAAAGGTCGTACCCACTTTTTACTAAAAACACCTAACACTTGATTGGGCGTTCCGGCAGGGTTGGTGAGTGGGCCCAGTAAATTAAATAAGGTGCGCACTCCCATTTCTTTGCGTGGACCTATCGCGTGTCTCATTGCGCTATGATGCTTTTGCGCAAACATAAAACCGACGCCAATTTCTTCCACACAGGCTTTTACTTGATCAGGGGTAATTTCTAAATTAACACCTGC
>CAZMWD010000343.1:0-2135 GCA_964569685.1 uncultured Cocleimonas sp.
GCAACTACAGCCTGCTCATCAAATACATTATCAATATTGAAATAGAGTTGACCCTTTTTATTTAACTGGTAGTTCGCGCTAAAATCGACTATTTTTTGTGCATCTGTACGTTCATTTTTAGCCGGCGTTCCCGTACCTGCATTAATACGCATTTCCGCGACATATTTAAACGCAAGTTCTGTTTTCCATTTTTTGTGGGCGACGCCTGCTTTAACAGTGAATTGATGCTCGGGCAAATAAGGCAGTTTATCGCCCACTTTTACGTCGCTTAAATCAGGGCGCGGTGAAGTGAAGTTATTTTTGAATTCACTGTCGGTATAGGTATAGTTCATTTGAACAGGAAAACTTAAAGCACTGTCTTCATTTTTCTTAAAGGTTTTAGAAAGCTTTGTTTCCAAGCCCCATATATCCACTTCACCGGCATTAAAACCAAGATCCAAATCACTTGCAGCACAACCCGATGAGAAGGTACAACTACCGCTCAGATTGCTGTAGTCATTATAAAATCCAATGGCCTCAGCACTCAATTCAGGGCTTTTAAAACGCAGACCAAATTCGTAGTTTACACTTTCTTCTGCATCCACTTCAAGATCACTACCTGGCGATACTGGCACAAACCCTTTATGAATACCGCCTAATAAACGCAAATGAGGCGTGGTTTTATAACTCAAGCCGAGACCAGGAATCACAATGCTATCATCACGCGTGACGGTTTTATTATTTAAGCGGTCTTTGAATGTTGTACTAATAGATTCATTACGAAACCCACCGCTCACAGTAAGCTTGCCTAGTGTTACTTCATTATGTAAGTGCAAGGCTAATGCCTGTGCTTCACCGCTATTTCTCGTGGTAATACGTTTTGAGTTACCATCACTGACCAGTTTACCATTTTGCATTAAGAAGCCCCGTTCAGAATGGATTCTATTAACTTCATCTTCGTGGTAACGAAGCCCGACATTAAATTTATGTGTTAATCCTGCAATTTCAGGTGCCCACTCCACTTGAGTTTGTACACCCTGCGAAACGTATGTACGATCATTTGCACCGATTAACAATGTTTCAGAGGGCGAGGAAGAATCAGCCTGACCAGACAATACTTCGTAATATACGCTATTGATTGGACTCTCTGGATTTTTAAGAATATCCTGCAATGCAGGTGCCGCACCGCTAAAGCTATTCAGCTTATCCCAAACACGATCAAAATGACGACGATACACGGTACTGCTCAGAGTGTAACTTCCACCGGGATCGAAAAAATGACTAAGGCTCATCTGCTGTTGATCTGAGTCAAATAAATCAAGCGCAGTTGACGCATATCGACGTACTGGATTGGCATCAAAATCTTCATCGGTTAAGCCACCATACGTTTCGTTTGCGATTTCATCGGCATAACCAAGCTTGATATCAAACTGGTGAAATACATCCGCTTCTGGATCATTATTAAAACGCAGCTTTAATAAAACATCATTCTTTTCAAACCCCGTCTTACCGCCGCCATCCAGTTCTTTAAAACCATCGGCACGCAGATGCCCACCTTCCAGCAACCAGCCAAAACGCTCTGTACTATCGCCATAGTACGTTTGTAATTTACCAAAGCCATCGCTTCCTAAGCCTAAATCAAACGCTCCTTTTGACTCTTCATTGCCACTTGGAATATCGCGACTAACAAGGTTAATAGCACCACCTACAGTATTGGGCCCATATTTGATAACAGAGGGACCTTTAAAAACTTCTACTGCCTGCATGCGCGACATGAGTGGAAAGTAATACGCAGCCGGAGCAGAGTAAGGTGCAGGTGCAAATAAAATACCATCTTCCATTAGTGCAATTTTTTTACTACGGTCTGATCCAGACCCTCGCATACCAATATTCGGTCGTAAACCATAACCATCTTCATGGCGAACATAAACACCCGGCGCATCTTCAAGTACGCGATGTACATCCGTGTATTTCCATTGCTCCAATGTCTTTTTATCTATTTTGTGTACAGAACCTGGGGTACGTTCACGCTCCTCGGCATCACCCGTGATGGTGATCGTTTCAAGCTGAATATTAAGCTCCTTGGCATGCGTTGGCATGGAAGCAAATATCAGTGCTAGACCAATAGAAAGCGTATTCGTTTTAAGTTTTAAGTT
>CAZMWD010000344.1:0-2084 GCA_964569685.1 uncultured Cocleimonas sp.
AGGTATTTGAACCATGGGAAGAAGTCACTCTGCCCGATACTCTTTTAGGGGGTGGTACAACCGATTTTCGTCCGGTGTTTAACTGGATTTCGCAACAAGATAATCAACCCAATACGGTGGTTTATTTTACCGATGCGATGGGGCAATTTCCGATTGAGCCGAATTATCCTGTCGTGTGGTTAATTAAAGGCAAAGGCGAAGTGCCTTGGGGGCAGCGGGTGCAGTTGAATTAATCCCTGTACCTTATAGAGGGTGTCGCAAAGGTAAATCGTCATCCCACTTGTTAAATGTATTTCGTTTTTAAGATGAAGCTATAGTAACGAGGCTTGTCCCTCATTTTGTGAGGGAGTGGGCTACTACTTATCAGGGAATTACTGCATTTTTAATTTCAGAATCTTTAATTTCAAGAACCTTTGCTTGCTAATAAAAAAATCATAAAATTGTATCGTGTAGCGATACGGTGTACAATGGATTAATATGATCATTAGCTTCCAGCACAAAGGCTTACAAATATTCTACGAAACGGGTAGTAAGAAGGGCATTGATGCTAACCATGTAACTAAGTTACAGATGATTTTGGCGGCTTTGGATATAGCGGAGGTTTCTGATGAATTGGATTTACCTGCCTTTTCATTACACCCTCTTAAAGATGATTTGAAGGGCTATTGGTCTATTAAGGTTAATGGTAACTGGCGCGTTATTTTTAAGTTTATAGGTAATGATGTTGAGTTATTAGATTACCTTGATTATCACTAAGATTGGCTGTCTAAACTGGAGAATTAAACATGATGCATAATCCACCACACCCCGGCGTTTTTTTAAATGAAACAGTGATTAAACCGTTGGGCTTGGGCGTAACAGACACAGCGCAACGCCTAGGCATGTCGCGCACTGCTTTATCGCGCGTGCTTAATGGCAAGGCTGGTATTAGCCCAGATTTGGCAATTCAACTTGAGCGTGCGGGGCAAAGCAAGGCGCGATTCTGGGTGAATTTACAAGCTAATTATGATTTGTGGCAGGCGACTAACCGCGAACATCCTGATGTAGTTAAGCTGGAGGCTGTGGTTTAGTAAGAAGATGAATACTGGCTTATCTATTATTCAAATCCTATATTTACTGGGAGCAGGACAAGGCGCTTTTCTGGCATTGGCGTTATTGATCAGTAAAGCGGGTAATCGCAGAGCAAATATAAATAGTTGCATAAGTCTATTCAGTAAGCATTCCATTAAAGTCACCAGCCACATGGGCTTTTCTAAAAAAAGCTGAATATACTTTTGCAACGATTAATAATACTTTTCTGGCTTTGGCGTATTGGTTACTATCGACAAGCAAACCTAAAACGATCATCTAACTGGCGAGGCAACACCAAGGTACTAAAATGTAAACTATCCGCATCTTGGCAAAGTGCATCAGCTGTTGCATTATTTGCTATAAACCCTTGGTTATATTCCACATGAAATACTGCCTTACCCTGATTTACAAACGGTAATAAATAGCCACAATCACCAAACTCAAAACATTGTTCATTGACTGCAAAATCAAAATCGTTCACCAATTCATGTATCTGATACAAGTCATTTTTTAAGCCAACGGATAAGCTTCTTGCATGTGCCTCACGTGCTAAAAACAGGTTGTAATCAATCTGATCATCGTACGTTATATTCAAACCGTTATTATTAATATAAGCATCGACATTATCTGGCACGACACCATCACAACCTTTTTGTTGCGCGAGATTAAGCCGTTCTTTCATAATATCGCGAATCTGTGTTGCACGGATGTCTACCCAGCGTTCATCTGCAAAACCATCTAAAGGCTGACCAATGTGCGCCACATCAAATTGCGCTTGATCGCTACGAAAATTTTCATACGAGCCGGCAGAAAAAGAACATATTACTTTTTTGCCATCGGTTTGTAATGATTGGATTAGATCTGGAGAGGAATCAAATAAATCAATAATGTAAGTCGACACATTGTAGCTAGTATTAACAGGACCTTGCAATTGCAATTGCCATGTCGAAAAGAGTGCGGGACGAAACCAGTTACCTGCATTGGTTTGTGGCGTATTTGCGTTATTATTTACA
>CAZMWD010000345.1:0-2068 GCA_964569685.1 uncultured Cocleimonas sp.
TCGAAGCCGTGAATCGCAAAGGGGTCGCCTATTTTATCCATGGCTTCTGCCATTAAGGTGGCCGCTTCTCGTGACATATCGAGGATGGTGACTTCGTCTTTATCTGCCGATTCGCCATCCTCTCCTTCTTCTGTTACTTTCTCTTTCTTTTCTAAGATCGGGCTCGCCAATGGTTCGCTTGATGAGGTCAATGGCGCTGAATTTGATGAGGCTTTTGATGAGGGTAAGGGATCATTCGTCGATTCAGATAAGTCAATCAATAACAGCACTGAAAGATCACGAACCTGAAATGTGGTACGAATACCAATCCGTGGATCGGGTTGTACGCCACGGCGAATATCAATCATCGCATCAATCGCTGCACCAAGATCAATTTCATCACCATCTTCAACTTTACGCTGACGGATAACACCTTGCGGTTGCACTGCTTCTATCAGTTGTTTAAGACGACGTACTAAAGGTTTATGGTTCTCCAGTATCTCTTCGATGTCGTCGGGATTACCCATTTTAGGACGTTTTTCTAGCAACGTCACCCAATTAGGGCGCTCTAGCTGTGATTGGTAGTCCCATTCGTGGTAATGGATAGGCGATGAAATTGGCTCTTTGCCTTCTCTGTCGTTGTAAGACTCGCCTTCATCTTCATAGGGGAATAGTTCGGTTTCAAGCACCCAGATTTCTTGTGCATCATCACCGGCATTCTCAACCTCAACTTCATTCACCATTTCCATTAGGCTGACGTATTTGCGCACTTGCTGGGTTTCGCCGGGTAATAACTCATGCCCTTCTTCTGGAGAATAATCAGGTGATTGCCACAGGCAACGGTTATCATCTCGATAGGGATTACTGTAATGATCGGCACTTGAATTAAGTCTAATGTCTAGTGCGATGACTTGTTCTGCTAATTTAAGTCCAATATCACGCGCCATTTCAGGCTCTTCGAGACGCTCCGTCGCTACTACCATCGCTTCGCGCGCTTGTGTAACCAGTGGGTGACTATCAACAAAATCTTCATCCAGTAAGGCACGGGCGAGACGATCTAAGAGTGGTTGTAAACCTTCATTTAATGCCGTATCCGCAGGCAGTAAGCTTATCCAAAGTTGTTTCATACCCGGAAAGTTACGCACCGCTAACGCTTCTATACGCGCATCTTCAATCACGCCAATCATCAAGCGTTGTAAATTACTTAACTCTTCTGCCTCGGTATCGTAATGAGAATACACGACATGAGCCGCTGCATGAGCAGCACTCGCACGGTAAACATCCATGCCTAAAACGACATCGGCTGAATCTTCCTCTGCGCCTTCTGGCAGATAGTCATCAAAAGCATCGGGCAGATGAATAAAATAATGTTCTATATAGGGCTTATAACCATCACGGGTTTCAAAGTCGCCCGAGGTTGGGCGGATGAAAAAATCGCGTCCCCACAAAGAGCGCAGGTACATATTTAAACGGCGTTGGATATTAACGAATAAAACACCGCGTTGTTCTTGTTTTAAGACCGCTTTAGCTTGCTCACTTTTTAAACCAAAATAGTCTGCTTGCGCTTCATAATCATTACGGTAAGCGGATATTCCCCAAGCAATCCAGCGGCGCAAACCGCCCAGGGTTAATTGCCCTAATAACACATCCAAGTTTTCTAAAAACGGACGTATCGCGCGAGGGGCTTTTGCGACCAAATTGTTTAACAGTTTAAGATAAGCATTGAATAAATCTATTTCACCCAAGCGACTCGCAGCGGTTGCAGAGGTGGAAAATACCAATGACAGCACTTCTGAACTGGTTCTGGAATACATATGAATAGCAGTAGAAAGTAATTCAGGAACGGCTTGCTCACCGATTTCTTTAGCCACTAAAGGGGCTGTTTCTATATACGAGATAACCAAATCTGTACCACGCCCCAAAGACTTAAGCCCGTTTGCACCATCAAGGTAGGCTTGTAAACCACGTGGGCTGAATACGCGCACTGCTTCATGCCACGTAGC
The DNA here is from genome assembly GCA_964569685.1 of uncultured Cocleimonas sp. Taxonomy (GTDB): domain Bacteria; phylum Pseudomonadota; class Gammaproteobacteria; order Thiotrichales; family Thiotrichaceae; genus Cocleimonas. The sequence goes on from CAZMWD010000345.1 coordinate 1,983, forward strand.
TTCAAGAACTTCGCTTGCTTGTTCGCCCAGGTCTTCTAATAAGTCCTGATGTTCTGATAGTTGAATAGCCAAAAATCACCTTTGCC
>CAZMWD010000346.1:0-2058 GCA_964569685.1 uncultured Cocleimonas sp.
TTATAAAATGTAACGGCTCAAATCTTCATCCTCAATTAAATCACCCAGCACATCATCAACCATTTTCGCATTGACGGTAATATCATCGGTACAGTCTGGCGCACAATAAAGTACTTCTTCTAACAGGCGTTCTACCACCGTATGTAAACGTCGCGCGCCGATATTTTCGGTTTGTTCATTTACTTGAAAAGCCGTTTCTGCAATACGCTGAATACCATCATCTGTAAATGTTACGTTAACCCCTTCGGTTGCAAGAAGCCCCTGATACTGTTCTGTAAGTGATGCATTAGGCTCGACTAAGATGCGTTTGAAATCATCGGCAGTGAGCGCGCCAAGTTCGACACGAATAGGCAAACGACCTTGTAATTCAGGAATTAAATCAGACGGTTTTGCTAAATGAAATGCGCCAGAGGCAATAAACAAAATATGATCTGTTTTAATAATGCCGTGCTTAGTTGTTACCGTGCTCCCTTCAATTAATGGGAGCAAATCACGTTGTACGCCTTCGCGTGAAACACCGGCGCCACCGGATTCTCCTTTTTGAATAACTTTGTCGATCTCATCTAAAAAAACAATGCCGTTTTGTTCTACATTTTCCAAAGCTTGTGCTTTTAAGTCTTCGGTATTAATCATTTTATGCGCTTCTTCTTCGGCAAGTTCTTTAAGCGCATCTTTGATTTTTAACTTACGTTTTTTAGTTTTGCCACTGTCCATATTCTGAAACATGCCTTGCAACTGGCTTGCCATGTCTTCCATGCCGGGCGGTGTCATAATTTCTACGCCCACTGGGTTTGCGGCAACTTCAATTTCAATTTCTTTATCGTCGAGCTTTCCTTCCCGTAATTTCTTACGGAATTTTTGACGAGTAGAATTGGTATCAACCACTTTTTCTGTAGGGTTGCCACCTCCGTTTTCTTCATCCATTCCAAACCAGTTAGCATCTTCGGTTTCTGATTTTGGACGAGGAATTAAAATATCCAGCACACGATCTTCAGCCGCATCTTCAGCACGGTTTTTAACTTTTTTAACTTCCTGCTCACGCGTTAATTTAACCGCTACATCCGCTAAATCACGAATAATAGAGTCAACTTCTTTACCCACATAACCCACTTCGGTAAATTTAGTGGCTTCAACTTTTATAAACGGTGCGTTGGCTAATTTAGCCAAACGCCGGGCAATTTCTGTTTTACCAACACCGGTTGGGCCAATCATTAAAATATTCTTAGGGGTTACTTCTTGGCGCAACTCTGCACCAAGCTGTTGTCTACGCCAGCGATTACGCAGTGCAATTGCCACTGCGCGCTTTGCATTATCTTGTCCAATAACGTGTTTATCTAGTTCTTGAACAATTTCTCTTGGAGTCATTGACATGATTTTTCTCTTGTTTTGTATCCCCTCCACCTAGCAGGGGGAGGGTTAGGGAGGGGATAGGAATTTTGAGCATATTTTAAACGTAGATTATGCGCAAACTTCATACCCCTCCCCCAGCCTTTTTCCTAACTTAGGGGAGAGGGGTTAATGTGCTAAAGTTCTTCTATTGTTTGGTTCTGATTGGTATATATACAAATATCACCCGCAATACCCAGCCCTTTTTCGACAATTTCACGTGCGGATAAATCGGTATTATCTAATAACGCTTTTGCCGCTGATTGCGCAAAAGGACCACCAGAACCAATCGCAATAAGATTATCTTCAGGGTCGATAACATCACCATTACCCGTAATGACTAAGGAGGTTTCTTTATCTGCAACCGCTAATAAAGCTTCCAGTTGGCGCATGCCTCTGTCGGTGCGCCAATCTTTAGCAAGTTCAATAGCGGCACGTGTTAGGTTACCGTTATATTCGTGCAACTTGGCTTCAAATTTTTCAAACAGGGTAAAGGCATCAGCAGTGCCGCCAGCAAAACCTGCGATAACTTTATCATCATACAAACGACGCACTTTTCGTGCATTGCCTTTCATAATGGTGTTACCCAGCGAGACTTGTCCATCGCCACCTATAACTACTTTGCCTTTACGGCGCACTGAAAGAATCGTTGTTCCTCGATATTGTTCCATT
>CAZMWD010000347.1:0-2054 GCA_964569685.1 uncultured Cocleimonas sp.
AGCCTGCGGTCGACAATGTAAGACGACATAATAGTTTCCTCTTACCTTTTGTTATTGTGACTTCCTAACTCTCAAATACCATTCTGCCAATAATCTCACCTGCTTTTCTGTATAGCCACGCTCGACCATTCTGGATACAAAGTTATCGTGTTTTTTCTGCTCATCTTTTGATGATTTGCTACTAAAAGAAATCACGGGTAGTAACTCTTCAGTGCTAGAGAACATTTTCTTTTCAATCACTTGGCGTAATTTTTCGTAGCTCGTCCAGTTAGGGTTACTACCGTCGTTATGTGCTTTGGCGCGTAATACAAAATTAACCACTTCGTTTCTAAAGTCTTTTGGATTACTGATACCAGCAGGTTTTTCGATTTTCTCAAGATCATTATTTAATGCCGAACGATCTAATAATTGCCCTGTTTCTGGGTCGCGATATTCTTGATCTTGAATCCAAAAATCAGCATAGGTGACATAACGATCAAATAGGTTTTGACCATATTCAGAATACGATTCTAAATAAGCGGTTTGAATTTCTTTACCGATGAAATCAACATAACGTGGGCTGATATATTCTTTAATGTAGCCAAGATAGCGATCATGCACTTCTTGTGGGAACTGCTCACGCTCAATCTGTTTTTCTAAAATATACATCAAGTGAACAGGGTTGGCGGCAATCTCCTTTGCATCAAAATTAAACACACGGGATAAAATCTTGAATGCAAAACGTGTTGATAAACCATTCATACCTTCATCGACACCGGCAACATCACGGTATTCCTGATAGGTTTTGGCTTTAGGATCTATGTCTTTTAGATTTTCACCGTTATAAACCGACATCTTGGAAAACATATTCGAGTTTTCGGGTACTTTTAAACGTGAAAGCACACAGAGTTGCGCGAGCATTTTTAACGTGTCTGGCGCGCACGGTGCTTTGTCCAATGAACTAGATTCGAGTAGCTTGGAATATATTTGAATCTCTTCGGTCACGCTTAAACAGTAAGGTACTTTTATGATTGAAACACGATCGATAAATGCTTCGTTATTACGATCATTCTTAAATGACTGCCATTCTGACTCATTTGAATGAGCTAAAATCATGCCATCAAATGGAATTGCACCTATATTTTCCGTGCCGTTGTAGTTCTTTTCTTGCGTGGCAGTTAATAAAGGATGGAGTACCTTGATGGGGGCTTTGAACATTTCCACAAATTCCATCAAGCCTTGATTCGAAAGACATAATCCGCCGGAATAACTGTACGCGTCTGTATCGTTTTGCGAAAAATCTTCAAGTTTTCTAATATCGACTTTTCCAACTAATGCAGAAATGTCCTGATTATTCTCATCACCCGGCTCTGTTTTGGAAATAGCAATTTGATTCAGTATGGATGGGAAGCGTTTTACCACACGAAATTGGGTAATATCACCGCCGTATTCATTTAAACGTTTCACCGCCCAAGGCGACATAATATTGCTGATATAACGTTTGGAAATACCATAATCTTCTTTAAGAATATCCGCATCTTCACTGGCATCAAATAAGCCAAGCGGTGATTCATTGATAGGCGAATCTTTAATACAATAAATGGGCATTTTTTCCATTAGCTGCTTTAAACGTTCTGCCAATGATGATTTACCACCACCGACAGGCCCTAATAAATAAAGGACCTGTTTACTTTCTTCTAATCCCTGAGAAGCATGGCGCAAGAAAGAAACAATCTGTTCGATGGCATCTTCCATGCCGTAAAATTCTGAAAAAGCAGGGTAACGCTGAATGACTTTGTTTGAAAATAATCGACTTAAACGTTCATCGTTTGCAGTATCAACCAATTCAGGTTCGCCAATGGCTTTCAACATTCTTTCCGATGCGGAAGCATAAACCGATGGATCTTCTTTACACAGTTCTAGATATTCTTTAAGCGAATACTCTTCTTCGAGGAAGGACTCGTAGCGTGATTGATAATTGTTAAAAATACTCATAACGTAACCCCATTAGTGTTTTAATTTTAAGGCTAAGGACTGAGGATTTAGTAAGAAGCGAAACTTGAGGCAGAATTTTT
>CAZMWD010000348.1:0-1986 GCA_964569685.1 uncultured Cocleimonas sp.
TTGCGTTGAACTTCATAAACAGGATTGCGCAGTTGCTTAAGCTCATTATCTGATAGACGAAGGTATTGACGCAGATTTAGTTTGCCGAAAGTCTTTCGTCCGATGACAAAAAGTTTTTGCGATGCGTTCTTTTGTGAAACCTGAGTTCGCAGATTCTGAATGGTAGTCCCTAAGCGTTCTACCGACCACAATGTCCAGTTTGCAGCAATAATGACCACATCTGCTTGCTTAATTTGTGGCATGGCAGCCTCCAGCGTGTCGGACTTTTGACAATTGGGTATGTGCTTTTTATCGATTAAATGATTGATGTTTTCTGATCCCAGATAAAGCCCACAGATGGCGGGAATACGTCGGGTACTGATTTGATAGCGTTGATTCATATTATTCTCTAGCATGGCATTATAAAAATCCTGCGCATGGCTATCACCAATGATCAGCATTTTCTTGCGCTTATCACCGGGGTCAAACGGTTTTTTCACGTTTTTAAGAAAGCGCTGGCGCACATATTCCCCCGTTACTGCTTTATTGGAGGCTTGCAGTATATCGCTGCGTGCATTGTTCGCTTGAGCGGTGCTTAATGTGCCTGAGGCTAGGAAAAGCAGACCTACAAGCAATACGTTTTTTGTTAACATAATTTTACTCCTTTTCTATTATTTAAAATAATCAGATTTTTTTTGACTTTAGGGCTCTTTAAAATCTATTTGCTGCACCATCTGAAATGACTAATGCAGCTCCTATAGCGATAAATGCAAGGCTGATAACAAAGCTACCAACAAATATGTACTTACGGCTGAAACGTTTTCTATCTCTATAAGGGGCTTCCACAAAACGCCAGCTTAGGTACGCTAACATCAGTGTCACGATACTTAATAAACCCATTAACCAAAGGCTAGGTTCTTCTAAGCTGATGAGCCTCGCAAACACAAATAAAGGTTGATGCCACAGATAAGCACTGTAAGAAACCAACCCAATACCGACCATCAACCGCAGTGAAAGTAAGCGATAAACAAGTGTATCTGGCGTTGTATAAACAATAATTAAAGCCGTGCCGACTGTGGGTGCTAAGGCGTACAAACTAGGAAATGGTGTGCCTTTATCAAATAGGAAAAGCGGTACAACAATCAGCGCTAAACCTGCAATACTCGCCCATTGATTAAAGTGTTGTCCTTTCGGCTGTTCTTTATTAAACAGATAAAAGGCAACCAGAGAACCGATCATTAATTCCCAAGCTCTTGTCGGTAACAAATAGAAATTGGCATCGGGAAATTCTCGCCAACCCCACTCTGCCAACCCCAAGCTAGCGAGTGCGATAATGCCAATAATAATCGCTAACCAGCGTTTTCCTAGCCCCCAAAACAGCATCATAAAGAGAGGAAAGATAATATAAAACTGTTCTTCTACCGCCAGCGTCCACGTGTGTAAGAGTGGTATCACCTCAGCAGTGGCAGCAAAATAATCACTTTCTAGCCAAAACAAAATATTAGAAGAAAATAAATTGACGGCAATAATACTTTTACCAAAATCCTTTAGCTCATAGGGTAATAACCAGAACCAAGCAAAAGGAAGTGTCACCAGCAAAACTAAAAACAGTGCGGGTAAAATCCTACGCGCACGTCTTTCGTAAAAACTCATAATGGTAAATGTACCCGCTTCTTGCTCTTTAAGGATAATCGAGGTGATTAAAAACCCGCTAATCACGAAAAACACATCCACGCCAATATAGCCTCCGCTAAGCCATTCAAAACCGCCATGAAATAAAATCACGGGGATAACGGCGAGGGTGCGTAAGCCATCTATTTCTTTTCTATATCTCATTACGATTCTTGCATAATGTTAGTCATGTTTTATTTATCTCTTTATTTATTAATGTTAGGTTCGTTATTATTACCATTACTTTACTAGACAAGCATTTACGTGCTTTGTTTCTTAGTAAAGATTGTATTATATAGAGAGAAAGATCGTATTTTTCGAAGAATGTATTTTTTC
>CAZMWD010000349.1:0-1974 GCA_964569685.1 uncultured Cocleimonas sp.
GGTCTTTTGCGACACCCTCTACCCCTCAAGGGGGTACTGAAAATAGTCCTGCTAGGGAGAGGGAGTATTTGGCATTATTATTGAGATTAAGCAAATGTTTTACTCGGCTCATAGCTGTTCTTTAGTCCGCGCCAGCCAATAAAATGATGTGCTACGTTACGTCATAAAGGGATAACATTTGTCATACCAAATCGCAAAGTCCTTATTGTGTTGCATGGCTAATTTTACTACGCCCAGTTGATGCCCAGAACTGAGTACACCGAAGACACTACAATCAACAAAGCTAGCTTGTTCTCCACCATAATAAGGCTGACCTTTTAAACCTTCATCCACCCATTTATCTATCTCTTTTAAAAATTCAGCTTTTACATCTACAATACCGTGCTTTTCTTTCATCTTACGCGCGACTTTTGGCATCACCAGAGAACCTGCGAAACCCACTACTGCTTTTTTAAACCCACTTAACTTTCCTGATTGAAGAATCGTTTTAAAATTATGCCGCGAGGTTTTGAAATCAGGATAAATCAACGGTGGCAGATAATGCACTAGTTTTTGATCAACCCAGTCAGTCCATTCTTTATCATCTTCTGTAACAGGCAGTTTTGCGTAATGTTCATTGATGTATTCAATAATGGTAGCTGATTCCGTGATGATTTTTTCATCACCCTTTGCATCTACATCTTTAAGCACGGGAACTTTATTATAATCAGTAAAGCTTAATTCTTTATTTTTGGGTGGCGTTACTTCAACAATCTCATAGGGCTGTTTCACGAAATTTAATAACGCACGGACTTTGCAACAAAAAGGGCAGGATTGGTATTGGTATAATGTGATCATCGTAAATAGACATACTCGAAAATTGGGTTGATTCTATTTAACCACAGAGGGCACAGAGAACACAGAGGAATTTAATCTGCGTTAATCTGTGTAATCTACGGATAAGTATTTTTCCTAAAAAAGTATCAGTAGCTAAACGGTACTAATTATTCTCAGCTAATTGGTCATCTCTTACAGATGGATTAAAAAAGTCTTCCGCCCAATCGGGGTCTGCCTGTTCGCCTGCTTTATTAAAAAGCGGCATATCCGCATCATTCCAACCTTTCACACCTGTTTTAAGCGACATCAGGTTTTCATAACCGAGCATTTTCATCGTCAATGCTGCTAATACACTTCTATTCCCCGAACGACAAATAACCACCACAGGGCGTTGCCTTGCTTTGACTAATTCGGGGATTGTTTCGGAATAATCCCATTCACAGGATTGTTCTAAAATACCCCGTGGTGCAAGTATGGAATTTTTAACAAATGCACCATCATATTCATCCTGCTCACGAATATCTAACAATAATGTATCTGGATGCTTTTCAAGTTGTTCTTCAATATCCCACGGGTAGATTTCGTTTATGTCTGATAGCGCATCGGCGATCAAATCATTGAATGTTTTTGACATGGTGTTTCTAACTCAAAACGTAATAAGCACAGGATTATATAATTTTTTCTTAGTTGATGTTGTTGCCATTTACAACAGGCTGGTTGTTATTTTATTCTGGGCGACTATCCGCCATTAATAAATCAAGCGCTTTTTGCGCCTGTTTAGGGTTTTTAATATCGTTACGTTCTAGCATTTCACAACCATCGTTTATCATCTCGGCTATCGTTACCGGGTAAATAACACAATCGTCAGGCCGATCAAAATAAATATCACAGGTGACTCTCATTTGCCCAGCACCCTCATCAGATACCACCGTAAGCCAAGGACATAATTCAATATTTTTACCCGTGTCGGGGTCAACCCAAATTCTGCCATCTTTAACGTAGTTAGCTATTTTGGGACGAAATACTTCCCAGTATTCAACCTCATATACAGAAGCTGACAAACCGCCATTACTATACTTTACGCAGCATTTACCACAGGAGTTGCATTGTTTCATGGTTAAAAATGATCCTAAATATTATTCCCATGCACGCTTTTCA
>CAZMWD010000350.1:0-1959 GCA_964569685.1 uncultured Cocleimonas sp.
TTAGATTAAACCAGTACAGGATGGTTTGAATAGCGTTGAATAACCGTTTTCATGATTTTTTCGGCCAGCGTTTGTTTGCTTTGCTCAGGTAACGATATTTGTCCCTCTTTCCAAAGTATTTCTACTTGATTGGTATCTTGTTCAAAGCCTTTATTTTCACCCACCTGATTGGCAATAATCATATCCAGCTTTTTACGTTTGAGTTTATCCATCGCATGTTGAATCAGGTTTTCTGTTTCAGCGGCAAAGCCGACCGTGAATAAATCGGGGTATTGATGGCTAGTATCAAATAAAATATCGGGGTTGTATTCAAGCTCTAAACGCATTGTTTGTTTCGTTTTTTTTATTTTTTGTGTCGTCGGTTTTTTAGGGGAATAGTCCGAAACGGCAGCAGTTGCAATGAATATATCTGCTGATTGAGCCTGTTGTAGCGTTTGTTGATGCATTTGTTTGGCTGTCTCGACCAAAATACGCTTAACACCTTGGGGTGCATCTAAAGCGACAGGTCCAGAAATTAAGGTTACTTTAGCACCTAAATCATGTGCCACTTTTGCAATGGCATAGCCCATTTTACCCGAACTGCGGTTACTAATAAAACGCACGGGGTCGATGGCTTCGCGTGTCGGTCCAGCGGTGATTAGCACGTGTTTATTTTCCAATGGTTTTTTTAAAATAGAATTAAGGATTGAATCTGAATCATTTTTGTCTATCCAATTACTTTCTATTAAGTTAGCAAGTTCCAATGCTTCTAACATGCGACCCGCACCCATTTCGCCACAGGCCTGATCACCTATGGCAGGCCCATGCAGAATAAACCCACGTTGTTTTAACGTTTTTGCATTGTCTTGTGTAGCAGGGTTTTCCCACATTACATGGTTCATCGCAGGTGCTAGGTGTATGGGTGATTGCGTTGCTAGGCAAATAGTTGTGAGCAAATCATTCGCCATGCCATGGGCTAATTTAGCCATTAGATCAGCAGTCGCTGGTGCGATGAGAATAAGGTCTGCCCAACGTGCGAGTTCGATATGTCCCATGGCAGCTTCTGCTTGTGGGTCGAGTAGATCAGTATGCACGGGGTTGCCAGAGAGTGCTTGTAATGTAAGTGGTGTGATAAATTCACAGGCGGCTTTTGTCATACAAACACGTACATCCGCCTCTTTCTTTTTTAAGGCGCGTACTAATTCAGCCGTTTTATAAGCCGCAATACCACCGCTTATCCCAATTAGGATTTTTTTGTTTTGTAGTTCTGACATACTTCAATTATATCAGATCTTTATAAATTAGAACTTAAAACAGACTCATGGCAATTACAGACTGGGCGATTGAAGATCGTCCGCGAGAAAAATTACTCTTAAAAGGCGCAGAAGCATTATCTGATGCTGAGTTATTGGCGATATTTTTGCGCACGGGTATTAAAGGCTGTTCGGCGGTTGAGCTTGCGCGTAACTTGCTTAATGATAACGGGGGTTTATCAAAGTTGCTGGCTGCTAATGAAGACCAATTTTGTCAAAGCAAGGGGGTTGGTCAGGCAAAGTATGTACAACTGCAAGCCGTTGTAGAAATGAGTCGGCGTTTTTTAAGTGAGAAAATCCAGCGTGGTAACGTACTGAGTAATGTTGACGATGTAAAAGACTATTTACAATCACGTTTAATGCAGTATCCCTATGAAGTATTCGCGTGTTTATTTTTAGATAATAAACACCGTGTGATTGAATACGAAGAGCTGTTTCGTGGCACAATTGATGGTGCAACGGTTTATCCGCGTGAAATTATACGGCGCGCGTTACATCATAATGCAGCGGCGATAGTACTGGCGCATAATCACCCATCGGGTGAGGCAGAACCGAGCTTATCGGATCGAGAAATTACACATAAATTAAAAACGACTTTGCAATCAATTGATGTGCGTCTACTTGATCATTTTGTGATTGGCGATGAAATTGTTTCTTTTGCAGAACG
>CAZMWD010000351.1:0-1954 GCA_964569685.1 uncultured Cocleimonas sp.
TGACCATCATCATCCGCTGTCACCAATCGTTTTAAATTCAAAAAAAGCCCTTCTTCCTTGCTTTCATCTAAAATTTGATTATCAATATGAATCAAATATTGATCATTTTGTCGTTCCAGTAAAATATGATCTTTAGCAAAAAAATAATGTTGCTGATACCACTGAAGTATATTATTGATTTTGCCACAACTCGCACTTTCGCAATTATGCTCCGTCTGTAATCGACGATAACTGCCAAATGCCCCCGTTTGAGGATCATAACCGACATGGCTTGCTTGTAATATAAGCACGTCTTTGCCATGGGCGGCATGTGGTCCGTGCCTGCTGGTTGCTACAATGCCCCCCACTCTACCGTGATTAAAGGGGAATGCGCCAAAATGCTTGACTATTAACATCAGTGGATAGCCCTGACTTTCATCAGAACAAAAAGCACGTGATGGGGAAATTTTGCCCGGTTCAAAACCGAGAGATTTACACCAATTGTAGAGTCTGGGTACAAAGCAACTATAACGAAGCATCATATCTTCAATGCAAAAGTCGCCGAGTGCGTGGCGGTTGTCAATATTGGATGAGAACATAGTAAATCAGGCCTTTTGTAAGATCAGCGTATCACTTAAAATATGATCGCTTTCGGTAAGCATAAACTCTAAAAAAGTACTTGCTGCCAGTGATAATTGTTTTTTCTTTAAATGTACCGCATACCAACGACGTATCAGAGGGAAGCCTTCTACATTGAGTATTACAATATGCTTACCAAGTAGCTCTAAACGCAGATTGCGGCGCGATAATACTGATATTCCCAAGCCTGCCATGACACCCTGTTTGATGGCTTCGCTACTGCCCAATTCCATATAAGGTGTAATTTTGGTGCCTTTTTCTGCAAACAGTCGTTCCACAGCTTGGCGTGTTCCAGAGCCTGATTCACGCACTAAAAAACGTTCTTTACGCAATGTTTTCAACGATATATTAGTCGCACCTGAAAGCGGGTGATCAGCAGGAGCAACGACCACTAGTTCATTATCAATAAAAGGATGAGCCTCTACCGCTAATTTTTTAGGAACCTGCCCCATAATCAACAAATCATCTTCATTAGAATTGAGACGTTGCAATACTTTTGCTCGATTAGTTACCGTTAATCTGGGTTTAACCAAGGGGTATTGATTAATAAAAGCACCCAGTAGACGGGGCATAAAATATTTGGCGGTGGTGATAACGCAGATATGCAACTCACCTTTAACAATCCCTTGACGTTCCGAGGCCGAATCTTCTAAGGCGGCCATGCGCGCCAAAATTTCCTGAGCGGCCACATACACATCGCGCCCTACGGCGGTGAGCTGGATGTGGCGACCCACCTGTTCTAATAATGGAAGACCCAGTGCTTCACTCAGTTTTTTAATTTGCATCGAGACAGTCGGCTGAGTTAAATGCAGTGCTTCTGCGGCACGAGTGTAACCACCAAGGCGCACCACCTTCTCGAAGATTTGCAACTGGCGTAACGTGACGTGACGAATAAGATTGGTAATGTGAGATTCAGGCATAGAGTATAGTCTATATTAAAAATAGAAATTATCAATTTCAATTTATGTTAAATTTCTCCATAATGTCGCCAACGCGGTAAACCCCTAACTCTCAAGATTATGCTGTTTAGAGTGTTTCGCTTTATTAGCAAGGTCGGTTTAATATCGATCACGTTAAATATTGCTGTAACGGTCATCTGTTTCATGATGTTTAGATTTCATCATACTGAAAAAGATGGGTACTTTAAAAGGAACTATTCATGAGCGCAAGTCATGAGTGTAAATCATGAGTGTAAGAGGTTAAGTCGCTAATTTAATTCAACCCGTGTATTTAGTAGTGCGAAATTGCTTAATGTGTAACAAACGCTACCGAATATATGGATGCATCTAACGGGTCATAAACTCACAGGAGAACTGCATGGCTAAGAAATACGAAG
>CAZMWD010000352.1:0-1939 GCA_964569685.1 uncultured Cocleimonas sp.
TACCTAAGTCATTAGATGAAGAAGTGGCGCGTTTACACCTTGCTAAGATTGGTGTGAACTTAACTGAGTTGACTGATTATCAGGCTGATTATATTTCGGTTGATAAGAAAGGACCTTACAAAGTAGCACATTACCGTTACTAAATAGGCTTTGAACTCCCCTCTTAGAAAAAGAGGGGCTGGGGGAGATTTCTTTACACTTAGATTATCAGTTTACTCTGAACTCTTAAATCTCCCTCAATCCCCCTTTTTGTTCTTTACAAAGAAAGGGGGAGGTTTTAATAATAGCTTTATCAAGCCTCTTCTCTTTCTTGCAAAGGAAGAGGCTTTTTTACTTCGACTCCGCTCAGCAACCGTGAGACATAATATTATGAAAGATCAATCATTTAGTTTTGAGTTTTTTCCGCCTAAAACCGATAAAGGTCAGGAAAAGTTAAGCAAGGTACGTGCAGAATTGGCGGAACTTAAACCTGCCTTTTTCTCGGTAACGTATGGTGCTGGTGGCTCAACACAAGATTGCACCTTGCAAACGGTATTAGATACGCAAAAACAAACGGGTATTTCTGCTGCGCCACACCTTTCTTGTGTCGGCTCTACGGAATCCCATATTCGTGAGATTCTAAATACCTACAAAGAAAACGGCATCAATCGCATTGTCGCATTACGCGGTGATTTACCTTCAGGGATGCAAGATATTGGTGAATTTCAATACGCGAATGAACTGGTCGAGTTTATTCGTAAAGAAACAGGAGATCATTTTCAGATTGAAGTGGCAGCCTATCCAGAAATGCATCCGCAAGCTGAAAATTACCAAGCCGATATTGAAAACTATGCACGTAAAATAAAAGCGGGTGCTGATCGAGCAATTACCCAGTATTTTTATAACCCCGATGCGTATTTTCACTTTGTGGATAGTTGCCAAAAAGCAGGTGTTGATGCACCCGTTGTGCCGGGCATAATGCCGATTACCAATTTTGTGCAACTGGCTCGTTTTTCGGATGGAACAGGCGCAGAAATTCCACGTTGGTTACGCAAACGTCTGGAAGGTTATGGCGATGATATAGATTCTATTACTCAATTAGGTACAGAGTTTGTTACTAGAATGTGCGAGAAACTATTGGAGCAAGGCGCGCCAGGTTTACATTTTTATTCAATGAACCGTGTTGAACCTAATAAGAAAATTTGGCAAGATCTTAATTTAAGCCTAACCCCCAGATAGAAACGCGAATGAGAGTGCAAGTATTTGATTTCACAGGATATTCTAAAAATATTCATTTCACCCGTAGGTTAATTGAATATTTTTGGGATGTTCTGTGGAATCAAATACTTGTGCTATCGTTGTGTTTTCTATCTGGGGATTAGGGTTTAAGCAACAAATAGAACGACCACTAGAACTACGGGGCAGTCACTATCACTGTCACCGTATCTTCATAAACGCTTGTTTTGGTTTCATTCAAACGGGTCGTTTTTAATACGATATTTTGCCCATCGTATTTAATCTTGTACTCTGCTAACGTCCCGTTATCATCTTTTAAGCGAAAATCATTGGCTGATTTAAACACCACATCATAATTAGCGGCTGATTTAATATTAAGCGTGCCCAAATTGATTACTTTTTTTTGCTTAATATCTGCCATGCTTATATTCATTCTATCACCCGATAAAGCCGTACCCGTAAATTTCATTGATGCATCATGCACGACACTTATCTTAATTGTTGTTGAGTCTGTGGAAGTTGCAAACGCAGGCAACATACCCAAAACAAATGTGCATGTCGTTAAAAATAATGTGACAAATTGAGTCAACTGTTTCATCCGGTTAATGTTTCTACCCGATAATTATGCTTACTTTTTGACCATCAACCCAGACGGCTTATCCAAAGCATTTAGACCAGTTATAATGATCAAAACCTTTCATCTGTTTTTCTCTACCACACTAAA
>CAZMWD010000353.1:0-1915 GCA_964569685.1 uncultured Cocleimonas sp.
AATAACAATAAAGTAGAATGGGCAATTCCTTCGATGCTACCCAATACTGAAACGCATGGCACTAAAGGCATCCTCTTTTTAGATGAAATCACCTCTGCTGTACCCAGTGTGTCGGCTGCTGCCTATCAACTCATTCTTGATCGACGTTTAGGTGATTATAGAGTCCCCGATGGTTGGGCTATTTTTGCAGCAGGTAATCGGCAAGGTGATCGTGGTGTTACCTATACCATGCCCTCCCCGCTTGCTAATCGTTTTTCGCATTATGATGTAGATGTTAACTTAGACGATTGGGTAAGTTGGGCGTATAAAAACACTATTGATGAAAAGATTATCGCCTTTCTACGTTTTCGCCCCGAATTATTATTTGACTTTGATCCCGCACATAATCCTGTGGCGTTTCCATCCCCACGTTCTTGGCAGTTCACCCATCATGCGTTACAAAAATTTAGTCACACGCCTCAGGTTTTATTAGGCTCTTTACAAGCTTGTGTGGGGCCCGCTGCTGGCATAGAGTTAAAAGCATTTATCGACAGTATGGATCAAATGCCTAATTTAGATGCGATTTTATTGGGAGAAGACGTAAAAGCACCCAAAGAGATTGATCTCCAATACGCGGTTGCGAGTGCCTTAGTGGGTCGTGCCATACGCGCCAAAGATGATGCCAATAAAGCAGGTGGCTCAGAAGATGATGCAAAAATCGTCTATGGACACATCTTAAACTACGCCAAAAATTTCAGACAAAAAGAAATGGGCGTTATGTTGGTATCGGATATGTTACGCGCGATTGGCGATGATCTTTTTGCTGTGCCGGAATTTGCGCACTGGGCAAGTAGCATTGGCGATATAATGCTATATGATTGATTTAGTTTTCTATATTCATCACCATGAATGATTCAGACCAACAAGCTATTGAGAATAAACTAACCGCCGCGCGCACCAAATTAATTCTCGATAAACCTTTTTTAGGTGCGCTGGTATTGCGTTTGCCGTTGCAAGAAGCCGACCCTGCTTGGTGCGTTACCACGGGAACAGATGCGCGTAAGTTTTATTATAATCCTGAATTTATTGAAGCACTCAAGCCTGCCGAAACCCAGTTCATTCTCGCACACGAAGCCTTACATTGCGCCCTCTCCCATTTTGCACGACGCGAACATCGAGTCAAACATCGCTGGGATTTGGCCTGTGATTATGCGATTAATCCTATCTTAATTGAAGAAGGTTTAACCCCACCGCCAGGGATATTGTTGATGAAACAGTACGAAGGCATGAGCGCCGAAGAAATTTATCCCTTAATTGCCGATAACGATATGAGCGAAACACTCGATCAGCATTTATATGACAAAGAAGATCAGTTTGCAGAAGGCGGACAAGATAGCAGTGATAATCCTTTAGACAATGATAATCAAGGCAATAAACCACCCGAACCCGAACAAAAATCCACTCAAGATAAATCGGGTGGAGGCTCATCTGGCGATCAAGAAAAAGACCCCGAAGGCGCTGGGCAACAAGAATTTGATGAAAACGCAGGCGGAAGCGAAGCCCCTCCCCCGCCGTTAGATCAAGCCGAAGCCGAAGAACTTAGCATCCAATGGCAACAACGCATGGCAGGTGCAGCGCAACAGGCACAACAAGCGGGTAAACTCAGCGGTGTAATGAAGCGTTTGGTGGATAAATTATTACAACCGAATCTACCCTGGCGCATGTTACTGGCACGTTATATGACAGCCGTTGCACGGGATGATTATAGCTATACGCGACCCTCAACTAGGCGGGGTGATCCGGCTATTTATCCGACCCTAAAAAGTGCTGAAATCAATGTGTTAGTCGCATTAGATGTGAGCGGTTCGGTGAGTGACAAAGAACTCAAAGAATGTTTATCAGAAATTAATGCCATCAAGGGGCAAATGCGCGCCCG
>CAZMWD010000354.1:0-1865 GCA_964569685.1 uncultured Cocleimonas sp.
GTTCAACCTCGATATTTATGGCGCGCTCAACAAATTTAAACGAGTTAATATTTTTTAATTCTGCACGTGTGCCTAATTCTTTTTGACCTTTGGGGCGCACTGATACATTGGCATCGCAACGGAACGACCCTTCTTGCAAGTTGCCATCATTAATACCTAAATACTGTACCAGTTCATGAATTTTTTTCATGTAAGCAACGGCTTCTTTGGCGGTACTCATATCCGGTTCTGATACAATTTCTAACAACGGCGTGCCAGAACGATTAAGGTCAATCCCTGTCATGCCGGCATAATCTTTATGTAAAGATTTACCCGCATCTTGTTCTAAATGCGCTCGGGTAACACCAACACGCTTAGTCTCACCATTTTCAAGCGTAATATCCATATGCCCTAATTCTACAATCGGTTTATCAAACTGGCTGATTTGATAACCCTGCGGTAAATCGGGATAGAAATAATTTTTACGGGCGAATACATTGCCCTTACCAATCGGCGCACCGATTGCCAAACCAAACATCGTTGCCATGCGTACCGCTTCGGTATTTAACACAGGTAAAACACCCGGCATGGCTAGGTCAACCACATTTGCTTGGGTATTAGGCTCTTGTCCGTACTCGATGGATGAACCCGAAAATAATTTAGATTTTGTTGAAAGCTGGGCATGAATTTCTAGCCCAATCACTGTTTCCCATTCCATAACTATTCTCCGCTCTTATTAGCTGACGCACTATTAGCTGACGCACTATTAGCTGACGCACTATTAACTGACGCACTGTTCGCGTATGCACTGGGTGCTTGTTTATGCCAATCGGTTACTTGTTGATATTGATGCGCGATATTCAGCATTTTTGATTCTTCAAAATAGTTGCCGATTATTTGCAGACCTACTGGCATATCATTCGCAAAACCTGCTGGAACAGACATCCCCGGAAGACCCGCTAAATTAAGTGACAGGGTATAAATATCGGATAAATACATACTAATAGGATCATCGGTTTTTTCACCTATCTTAAATGCCGTTTCGGGTGCAACAGGCCCCATAATCACATCGACTTTTTCAAATACTTTTTTAAAATCATCACTGATTAAACGCCGAATCTTTTGCGCCTTTAAATAATACGCATCGTAATACCCTGCAGAAAGTGCATAAGTACCCGTCATAATCCTTCGTTTCACTTCCGAGCCAAACCCTTCACCACGCGAGCGCATATACATATCGGTTAAATCAACCGGATCGTCGCAACGATAACCGTAACGCACCCCATCAAAACGCGATAGATTCGATGATGCTTCTGCGGGTGCAATCACATAATAAGAAGGGATTGCCAAGTGCGTATTGGGTAGGCTTATTTCTATAATTTCTGCGCCTAGTTTTTTATATTCATCAACGGCGTTGTTTACAACCTCGGCTATGTTTGAATCCAAACCTTCATCGAAAAACTCTTTGGGTAAACCAATTTTAAGACCTTTTAAAGAATCCTTTAAACCGGCAGAAAAATCAGGCACATCGCGTTCTACACTGGTTGAATCTTTAGGGTCAAAACCCGACATTGCTTGCAACACTAAAGCACAATCTTCTGCACTTGTAGCAAACACGCCACCTTGATCAAGGCTTGATGCATAAGCAACCATACCAAAGCGAGACACGCGCCCGTAGGTGGGTTTAATACCTGTAATTCCCGTAAACGAAGCGGGTTGACGAATAGAGCCACCAGTATCCGTTCCTGTTGCAATAGGAGCGAGTCGTGCTGCTACAACCGCCGCGCTACCACCGGATGATCCACCCGGTACACGTTCTAAATCCCACGGGTTTTTAACCGCACCGTAAAATGAATTCTCATTAGAAGAGCCCATCGCAAACTCAT
>CAZMWD010000355.1:0-1856 GCA_964569685.1 uncultured Cocleimonas sp.
AACCAATATTCAAGAAGCGCCATATGCCAAAGCTTATTTCCCTGAATTCTGGTGTGATGCTCATCCGGTGCAGCCAATAACTTATCAACATAAGAGCGTTGATAAACGCCACGCTCTTTACACTTTTGAGAATTCAAAATATCCTGCATAAATTCTAAAAACTCACCACGCACGTATTTTAATGCGGGCACAGGGAAGTAGCCTTTTTTGCGGTCGATAACCGAATCAGGAATCATCCCGCGTGATATTTCTTTCAGTACGTGTTTTCCGCCGTCTTTCAATTTCATGTGTGGTGGCATTTTAGCCGCGAGTTCTACTAGCTCGTGATCTAAAAAGGGTACGCGCGCTTCTAGTCCGTGCGCCATCGTCATATTATCGACGCGCTTTACGGGATCATCGACGATAAGCATGGTGGTATCGGCTCGAAATACCGCATCGATAAAGGTATCCGCATTCGGTGCTTCTAGCAGTTTGGTCATAGTTTCTGCGGTGAAGTCTCTATCGACAAACGCTGGCATTAACATGTCTGCCATTTCATCATGGTCGCGGTCAAAATAGAATTGACGGAAGCGTTCCAGATGCGTGCCTTTTGCCTTATTCATTTTGTCGTACCAGAAATATCCGCCGAATACTTCATCTGCACCCTGCCCTGATTGCACTACTTTTACGTCTTTGGCGACTTGTTCGGATAACAGATAAAAACCGATAGCATCTTGCCCAAACATGGGTTCTGACATATTCGCAATCGCTTCTGGCAAACGGATTAATGTCTGTTCATTGGGAATGTGGATTTTATGGTGATTCGTGTTAAAACGCTCAACTACTGCATCGGAAAATTCAAACTCACTGCCTTTTTCTTCAGGCTGATCATCAAAACCGATACTGTAAGTTGGAATATCTTGTATGCCGATTTCATCAAGCAAACCAACCAGCAAACTTGAATCTAATCCGCCTGACAACAACACACCGACAGGCACATCAGAAATCTCATTACGACGTTTTACCGCTGTTTTAAGTGACTCGTGAATGGCTTCTATCCATTCTTTATCCGTTCTTTCTTTTTCAGGGCGCGTTGCATCCAACGTCCAATAACGATTAAGTTGTTGCTCACCATTTTCTTTTATTAATAAGGTATGCGCAGGCTCTAGTTTGCGAATGCCTTTAAGTACGGTCATCGGTGCAGGCACAACTGCATGCAAAGTAAATTGATGATGCAGGGCTACTGGATCGATGGATGTATCTATCGCATTGTCTTTATTACTCGCCAAAAGTGCTTGGGTATTTGATGCGAAACGAAAGCCCTTTTCAGTGCCATTTTTGTAAAAGCTATAATACAAAGGCTTGATGCCCATACGGTCACGCGCTAAAAATAAAGTCTTTTCTTTTAAATCCCACACCGCAATCGCGAACATGCCTAAAAAGCGCTTAACACACTCTACGCCCCATTCGGCATACGCTTTAATAATGACTTCGGTATCACCAGTAGAAAAGAAGGTATGCCCTTTCGCTTCTAACTCTTTGCGTAATTCAGGGTGATTATAAATAGTGCCGTTAAACACCAATGCAAGACTGAGTTGTGGGTCAACCATAGGCTGGTTGCCTTTTTCGGATAAATCCAAAATTGATAAACGTCGATGCCCAAAGGCTAATGCGCCATCCGAAAAAGTGCCTGCATGATCGGGACCACGCTTCTCCAACTTTTCCATCATTAACTGGATATGGTTTAAATTGGGTAGGCCACCATCTAGTCTGTATTCACCGCAAATTCCGCACATTGATTATTCTTCCTAATATTCAAATAATTATTGAAAGGTATAAAAGCACACACACTCACTTTTTTCCAGTTTTGTGTTATT
>CAZMWD010000356.1:0-1853 GCA_964569685.1 uncultured Cocleimonas sp.
CTAGTATCTTTACACGAAAGTATACCGCGAATTACTGTAAAGCACCTGTAGTAACTGAACACGTATAAGAAACTATCTGATCAAATCCATAATAATAAGAACAAATAAAATAAGGGAAGAAGAATTTTGTTAGTATATCCATTCATTAACATTGTCCCTGCGTTGTCACAAGATGAAAACTAATCCAATGAAAGTAACACTCGCTAACCCTAGAGGTTTTTGTGCGGGCGTAGACCGCGCCATCGAAATTGTAAACCGTGCGATTGATCTGCTTGGCGCACCTATTTATGTCCGCCACGAAGTGGTACACAACCGTTTCGTAGTAAACAACCTACGTGACAAAGGAGCCGTCTTTGTCAAAAGCTTAAGCGAAGTTCCCGATGGTGAAACGGTTATTTTTAGCGCCCACGGCGTTTCCCGAAAAGTGCAAGAACACGCTAAAAAGCGCAATTTAAAGATATTTGATGCAACCTGCCCTTTGGTGACAAAAGTTCACATGGAAGTATTAAGGTACAGTAAAGAAGGCAGAGAAACTATTTTAATTGGTCATAAAGGACACCCCGAAGTAGAAGGCACAATGGGGCAATATGATAAAACATTTGGTGGAGACATCTACCGTGTTGATTCCCCTCAAGACGTTGAGCAACTAACAGTTAACAACCCAAATAAACTGGGGTTTGTCACCCAAACCACGCTCTCTATGGATGATACAGCCATTGTGATTGATCAATTACGCAAACGCTTTCCAGACATAACTGGCCCCAAAAAGAACGATATTTGCTACGCGACTCAAAACCGTCAAGATGCATTAAAAAAATTGTCAGATGAATCCGACATGATTCTTGTTGTTGGCTCACCCAACAGTTCCAATTCAAATCGTTTACGCGAATTATCTGAAAAACGCGGGGTTCCCGCTTACTTAATTGATGGTGCGGATGATATTCAAGAAGAATGGCTAGTAGGCAATAATAAAATCGGCGTCACTGCAGGCGCATCTGCCCCAGAAGTATTAGTTAAACAAGTCACTGAAAAACTGGAAGCGTTGGGAGCAACGGTACTACCGGATGATCAAGGCATTATCGAAAATGTCTCGTTTGTGTTACCAAAAGAACTTAGAAATAAGGATTGAAATGTAAGAACTACGGGTGGTTAGAACTACGCACCCGACCTGTAAGGCTAACTTCTATTTGTTTTGTTGGTGTAGCACTGTCTTTACCAATAACTAAGGTTATATTATCACTTCTCCCTGAAGGATTATAAGTAATATTAGTTAAAATACCTGACTTAATAGATAACTGTGGCAATTCCCCATGTACTTTCAGAATCTCTTCTGGCGCATTTAATGTGCCATCGTCGTTCGTATCACAAACATTTTCTGTATTAACGACACCTTGATTCCCCGCGGCACCAATATCGCCACACTCTACAAAAACAAGCCAGCCATCTGAAAACTCAGACGATGCGGCACACCCATTTTGAGCAGCATTAGCAACACACACAGTCACATTTTGGCTACGTTTAACCGCTTCACTGCGCGCCAAAATCATAGCTGCCAAAAACTCATTCGTGCCCGTAGAGATTCGATTGCGCTCAATCATTTTAGTAAAACTAGGGACAGCAATAGACGCTAAAATAGCAGCGATTGCAACCGTAATGATCATTTCAATTAAGGTAAAACCCTGTTGTTTTTGATGTGTTTTCATGTTGATAATACTTAAAATTTTTATTATAAATTAGCGGTAACAATTAAACTTTTGCAGTGCTGAACGTATTAATATTATTAGAAACTAATACCAAGCAATATCATTAAAGCATACTATTAATAATATTGAGGGTTTCTCAGATGAGCGGTA
>CAZMWD010000357.1:0-1846 GCA_964569685.1 uncultured Cocleimonas sp.
TTATACACATGAAAATTAATCTTTCCGGCCAATCCGGTTTTAAAACAATCACCCTACCCTTACTTCTCGTTTCGCTTTCTTCTTTATCGATGCAGACTGCTTCTGCAAAAGATTCAGTTGTGATCACCGAAGACGGTTTATTAGAAATAAACATTACCGCTAATCGTCGTGCGCAAGCGACTAATACAACCTTAGCACCCGTTACGATTATCACACGCGATGACATAGAAAAATATCAGGCGCAGAGTATCCCCGAAGTATTACGCCGTGTTCCAGGTATTAATATTTCAAACAATGGCGGGGTCGGTAAAAATACCTCGGTGTTTATACGGGGTACAAATTCAGGTCATGTACTGGTACTTGTCGATGGTATTCGACATGGCTCTGCAACCTTAGGTTCAACTGCATTTCAACACATCCCGTTGGATCAAGTCGAACGTATCGAAGTTGTAAAAGGCCCGCGTTCTAGCCTTTATGGTTCAGAGGCGATTGGCGGTGTTATCCATATTATTACGCGCAAAGGTGGCAATGGATTTAAGCCATCTGTTGAAGTCGGTTATGGCAGTAACAGCACATTAAAAGCCAGCATCAATATTGCCAATGGTCATCCCTTACATTGGTATAATATTAATTTACAAAGTAACAACACTATTGGTATTGATGCCTGTAATTCTACCACGGCGGGTTGTTTTGCGGATGAGCCAGATAAAGACGGTTATCATCAAGACAGCCTCGCATTACGCGGTGGTCATCTGTTTTTAGATAATAAACTTAAAGCAGAAGTCAGTTTTTTACGTGCCGAAGGTGATACTGAATTTGATGGAAACTTCCAAAACAGTGCTGATTTCAAACAGCAAGTAGCCAGTGCCAAACTTACCGTGAAAGCCACAGACAAAATGAATATTCGTTTTCAAGTGGGTCAGTCTCGCGATGAAAATAAAAACTTTATTAAAGACATCTTCGCCAGTCGTTTTAATACCGAACGCGATAGTGCATCCCTGATTGCAGAAGTCGATATGAAAGATGGAATTAACTTTCTACTAGGCACAGACTGGCGTGATGATAAGATAGACAGCACGACCGAATACGCGGTAACATCACGCGACAGCAAAGGTATTTTCGGTTCGGTTTCGGGTCGTTTTGATAAGACTCAGATTGATCTTTCTTTTCGTGATGATGATAACGAACAGTTTGGCAATCAAACTACCGGTGGCATCGCGATTGGTCAACAGTTAACCAATAACATCATGCTAAAAGCATCCTACGGCACTGCATTTAAAGCACCTACTTTTAATCAACTCTATTTCCCTAATTTTGGTCTTGCAACACTCAAACCAGAGGAAAGTGAGAACTTTGAATTAGGTCTTAGCGGGCAGTTAAACAGCGGTTCTTGGGAAGTGAATCTATTCGAGAACCAAATAGAAAACTTAATCGCGGGTTTCCCCGTAGGTAATGTGGATGAAGCGCGTATTCGTGGTTTAGAAGCGGGCGTATCCACACGATTAGCGGGCTTTGATGTAGCGACTAATATCACGTTGCAAAAACCTGAGAACCGCTCAGGCGCAAATGCAGGCAAATTGCTGCGTGAACGTCCTAGAAAAATACTCAATTTAGATCTTGATCGAAAGTTCGGCAGATGGAGTATCGGCACATCCGTTCATGGAGAATCAGTACGTTATTCAAATGCAGATAATTCAGATAAGCTCGGAGGCTTTGCCACCGTCGATTTACGCACGGAATATACCTTAGCCAAAAACTGGCGCGTCGGACTAAAAGTAGCGAATATTTTGGATAAAGATTATGTCACTAAAAAAGGCTATAATCAGGACGGTGTTAATGGCATGTT
>CAZMWD010000358.1:0-1797 GCA_964569685.1 uncultured Cocleimonas sp.
TCACCGTAATTGGTTTCACACCAAATAAGTCATCGCCATTGGCATATTTTAAATAACTTTCACTGGATATTTGCCAATGCTGTTGAGGGTTGTTTGCATCACGCGCGGTGATACGATAAAAATAATTACCTCGTGGATGTCTCCAGAGTAGGTTGTGACGTGTGCCGGAAATATTAGTGACATGTTCTATTATTGAACCTGCAGAGAATGCTTTGTTTGTAGCAATATCAAGATCATAAACAATTGTTTGTCCTGATAAACTTTCGGCAGCTCCCCATTTGAAACGAATAATATGGTCGCTTCTAAATTCATGATCATAAATATCGAACGGCATCGGATCATTCGCGCGCTCTAAAAAGCGTGCATAGTTAAATTCTACATTATTAGATAAATTATTAAATAGTTGGTTATAAGTTGCGACACGTTCTGGATTTGAACCACCACCTAACGAGATATGATCCCAATCAATCGTGTTTCTAATTAGGGGGAAAACAATATCGTAATAGTTATCTTTTTTAGCATTAATTTTGCTGACGCTCAGGTGGTTATTTCTAACTTCCGTAACCGCTGATTTTAACAATTCAAGATTGCCTGGTATTTTTAAAAAGCGTTTGTGTAATTTAGTACTCCACCAGTTACCGTATGAAAACCACCAACGTGGTAAATGATTGATGTTTTCGTAGTTTTCACCCCACGCGTAATCATAATCCCATGGCACAAAGTAGAAATCATCACTATTCTTAGGGTTATAAAGATAGAAGTTTTTAGCGGTAGTATCAGTGTTATTGGTTAGAATATTAACGGCAAGCCAAGAGAGATAATTATCTCTGTTAAAGTGTTTATTGAATACGGTTTCAAAATTATTTGAACGATCATTCACGGCTTGTATCATATTGAAAAAATCAAAATGAGTTTTACCGCGTTTAATTTCGAGTAGTTTTTCAAATGCGATTTTATCAACTGGCTTACCGTTACTCTTTAATGCAAAAGCAGGTGAGTTTTGATACCAAAAATATTTGGGTTTATACACGCGTGAATCTTTATCCCAGCCACGTCTTTCAAGGTATTCTTTACCAAAGTGTTCTATCTGTGTAAATAGACCTAAGTTTTTAACATTGCCTTGATCTTCCATTGTAAGACGTACAAATTGGGTGCGCATACTGGGGAGGTGTGGCATATCAATAAATAAGTCGTAACTTAATTTTTGTAAAATACGGGTACGATCATGAGGACTTTTGTTAAGCTGAAGACGACGTTCACCTCGCCAAAGCGGGCTTGGAATGTCTTTATCTAACTTAACTCTAAATGATTTTTGCGCCGCAAGTCGGCTGGCTTTACCGCGCTGACGTAATTCGGCATTGGATGTTAAACCATCATTGGGGTAGTCATCTGCACTAAAATGTACTTTAACTTCAGGGGAGAAATCATCATTGCGTTCTATGTCATTTAAAACATCATTTAAAGTACAACCTACATAATTGTCTGTAACACATGGACCTGATTGGATCACTGTTCTTACATACATATTGATTAAATCGGGATCACCCGTGTTGTAAGTGTTTGAAGGCTCTTGAATAGCAGTAGCTACATTGTCAGAAAGTGCAGCGGCATTAAGCATACTGCTGGGAACGGTAATGGCTAAAGCAGTAAGTAGGGTACTTAAAAGCGTACTTGTTTTCATATTTGACATACAAAGATCTCTCAGGATTCATTAACAGAATGAGTTATAAGTGAATATGATGGATGAATCTATGTCTAAGGGATAGGCGGTAAAATTTGGCAGGGGAGTGGTTAATG
>CAZMWD010000359.1:0-1780 GCA_964569685.1 uncultured Cocleimonas sp.
GTCAACCCCGTTCCGAAGCCCCTAAATACGATGCTTTACTGCGTTATTTAGATGAAAGTTTGCATCCTGAAAAAATAACAAATACATCTGCCACATCATCTCTAACAGGAAAAAAAGCAGAGAGTACCATTGCGGTCGCCTATGCAAAATCGCCACATCAAGTTTGGAATATGAGCAAGCATCAACGTATTTCATCTAACACGCAAAATACCAGTCTCAGTGACATTAGCGCGAATTGGCAAGCCAACTGGGATTCAAAACACCTCTACCTTAGCTTTGCGGTAACGGATGATGATATTCAAAAAGGCGATAAAATAGTATTAACATTAGAACAACAATTTAGTAAAAAAGCGGAAAGCGATACAACAGAAAGCTCGCCAGAAAACGCAAAAACATTTACCTTCACCCCATTTGATAGCCTTGGCACACAAACTCATTACACGAAGACAGGCACAGGCTACTTATTCAATATAGCTATTCCTTGGTCTACCCTTCACTCTAACAATCAGTCTGTTAAAACAGGCGACAAACTTGGAATCAATATAAAAATAAGCGATATAGATGAAAATGAAAAAGGCAGTCAAACACTGTATTTAATGAATGAAAATAAACCATTACCGCAGATTGAATTGAGTTATTAGTTATTTTCTTTTCGGCGTTCGGCTTCCACCCTTATTATCTTTTTCCCCTGAATTACTCCGACGTTGCTTTGATTGATTTGTGTTATTTTTGTTACCGCGCGATTTATTTCTATTATTATTCTTTTTAGAACGAGCACCCTTGTTATTACCGCCGTTATTATTCCCGCCACCCTTTGGTTTAGGGAAACGTTTATCCAAGCTAGTAATTGGCACGTCGTGATCTGGCTCAAAGCCATCCACTAATTCACGTTTTAACACTTGTTTAATTAAGTGTTCAATATCCGAAAGCTGTTTAACTTCATCGGCACTCACTAACGATACTGCTTGCCCTGCGCTACCCGCACGACCGGTACGCCCGATTCTATGTACATAATCCTCGGGAACATTAGGTAAATCCACATTCACCACCTGTGGAAGCTGATCAATATCAATACCTCTAGCGGCAATATCTGTAGCAACCAACACTTGGACTTTACCCTTTTTAAAATCAGCTAAAGCGCGGGTGCGTTGGTTTTGACTTTTATTACCATGAATCGCAGTGGCGGGAATATTGCG
Source organism: uncultured Cocleimonas sp. (assembly GCA_964569685.1). Lineage (GTDB taxonomy): Bacteria > Pseudomonadota > Gammaproteobacteria > Thiotrichales > Thiotrichaceae > Cocleimonas. Next base: position 1,197 of record CAZMWD010000359.1, read on the forward strand.
TGTATTGAGTTGTTTCGCTAAACGATCAGCACCGTGTTTGGTTCGACTAAAAACCAATACCTGCATCCACTGATTTTCTGTAATTAGATGTGCAAGCAGTGCCGACTTCTCTTTTTTATCCACTGGATGAATTAATTGTGTCACCGTTTCAACCGTGGTGTTACGCGGGCTTACTGATATTTCAACAGGATCATTCACAATCGTTTTTGCTAACTTGCGAATCTCATTCGAGAATGTTGCAGAAAACATCAGGTTCTGACGTTTCTGTGGCAGATACGACATGATTTTACGAATATCGTGAATAAAGCCCATATCCAACATACGGTCGGCTTCATCTAAAATCAACACTTCTAAATGATCAAATCGCACTGCTTTTTGATTATATAGATCAAGCAAACGACCCGGAGTCGCGACTAAAATATCCGTACCTTTCTTCAAACGCATTATTTGCGGATTTATTTTTACACCACCAAACACCACGGTCGAGCGCAAAGAAACGTTTTTCCCATAAACAAAAACACTCCGTTCTACCTGCGCCGCAAGCTCGCGTGTTGGCGTTAAAATAAGCGCACGCGCCTGATTAG
>CAZMWD010000360.1:0-1716 GCA_964569685.1 uncultured Cocleimonas sp.
TTAGTAACCAGTGTTAAACCAAGGCTTCTAGCATGTGCTGCAATCATAAAATCATAGGCGCCAATCTTTTGATCTTTTAGTTCTTGCCTTAATTGTCCGAAGTGATTTGCTGCTATTTCATCATAGCTAATTATCTCTAAGCGGCCAGTAAACCCTTCAAGAGATGACATATTAAACTGACGTTTTTTTGAGTTTTCTGCGCCAAAAATAAGCTCGCCAAGCGTAACCGTAGAAATACACATTTCTCCTGAATGTATATTAAACAGTCGTTTTAGTTCTAGCGGTTTTCTTTTAATCGTATAAATCGATATATCCGTATCAAGCATATATTTAATCATCGAATGATTCTCTAATCTGAACCTCTGGTTGCTGTCTATCCATCATAAAGTCATCTGATGCAGGCTCGCCATCAAACCAGCTATCCCAGCTTTTATTTTTCGGCGTAATTATTCGGCTATCACCCACCACAACAATCTCAACCTCTTTTACTCCAAGGGGAAATGCAACTGCTTTTGGTAGCCTAACCGCTTGGCTTTGGTTGGACTTAAAAATTTTAGTTTGAATCATGTTGAATACCTTTTAATTGTATATTCCTATTGTATATCCTTTTTTAGGGATATGTCAAAGGTATATCCCTAAATTACAACTTCATTTTCTTTGTATTCTTAATGTCCTTCATGGTAAAAAAACAATCTTTCATGGTAGAATAAATCCCATGCAAAAAGAAAAACTAAAGCCTATATTAGAAGCGATTCTAATCAGTGCTGATAAACCTTTATCTATTGAAAAGTTACTTGGATTCTTTCAATCAGAAGACTTAGTTAACCGCGATGATATTAAAAAATCGTTAGACAAATTAATTGAACGCTATACTTCAAACGGTTTTGAGTTAGTCGAAACCGCCAGTGGTTATCGCTTTCAAACCCGCGAAGAATACAAAGAGTGGGTGACACGTCACTGGGATGAAAAACCGGCTAAATACTCCCGTGCTTTACTCGAAACATTGGCACTGATTGTTTATCGTCAACCGATTACCCGCGCAGAAATTGAAGATGTTCGGGGTGTGGCGGTCAGCTCTCATATAGTCAAGACCTTACAAGAACGTGACTGGATTCGTATTGTTGGGCATAAAGAAGTGCCTGGGCGACCTTCATTACTGGGTACGACGCGTCAGTTTTTAGATTATTTTAATTTAAAATCATTGGATGAAATGCCCACCTTGAGCGAAGTTCAGGATATTGATAAGTTGTACCCTGAATTGTCGCTAAAAATGAAAGAATTTGAAGATGAACATTCTGCAGATAATCCTTCTTCAGATAATGTTTAAGGAACGAGAATTCAATAACTTCCTAACTCTAACTGGTTTTTTTGCACCAGATTAACCGTTCTCAATCGTTGCGTAGAATAACTATGCTCCTCTTGAGAACAATTAATCTGGCACAAAAATCCTGCGTTATAGTTTAGGAAGTTATTAAACTCTCGTCCCTAAGAGTTAGAACTACGGTTTTAAAAGAAAAACTAACCATGAAGCGCATGAAGCGCATGAAGGAAGGGCAAAACAGTTTGTGTTTTCTTCATGTCCTTCATGCGCTTCATGGTAAAAAATAACAAACTAAGAACATACACTATGAAAAAAACATTTACCGCAAAAGATTTTATTTTATTTGGGCTCATTATTTTACTGATTATTTTATTGATTTTATCAATGAATCAAGT
>CAZMWD010000361.1:0-1707 GCA_964569685.1 uncultured Cocleimonas sp.
AATCGTGGTTAGCGGATAAAAAGTTAGAAACACCGAATGGCTTATTGATTGAAAATAATAAATTATTGGTCGGTTCGTGGGGCGTTATGACGGATGGCTTTGCAACAAAAATAGCAGGTCATATGAAAAGTATTGATATAAAAACTAAGAAGATAACGAGTCTTGGAAATGCACAACCGGTGGGTAATTTAGACGGTATTGAATCAGATGGTAAGGGTGGTTATTTTGCTACCGATTGGATGGCAGGCTCGATTTTACATATCAAACCAAACGGTGAATTTAAGACGGTGTTGGATATAGAACCGGGTAGTGCTGATTTGGGTGTTATCACAAAAGATGATATGCCGAACTTATTGTTAATCCCAATGATGAATGATCATGTTGTACGTGCTTATAAAGTGACACATTAGTATTAAAAAGGTTAAATAAAAATGACACAAAAAATTCTAGTTTTACCCGGTGATGGCATCGGTAAAGAAATCGTTGCAGAAGCGTTGAAAGTAATTGATGTACTACAAGCTAATTTTGGGCTTGATATTGAGCTAACGCATGGCGATATTGGTGGCGCTGCTTATGATGCGGATGGTCATCCATACCCGCCTGCGACGCAAGCATTAGCAAAAGATGCGGATGCGATTTTACTCGGTGCGGTGGGTGGTTATGAATACGAAGCACTACCGCGTGACTTACGCCCCGAAAGAGGCTTGCTCGGTATTCGTGCAGATTTACAGTTATTCTCTAATCTTCGCCCCGCAATTTTAAATGAAGAGTTGGCAGATGCTTCTTCTTTAAAAGCAGAAGTGGTTGCAGGTTTAGATATTATGATCGTGCGCGAACTCACAGGTGGTATTTATTTTGGTGAACCACGCGGTATTCGTGAGCTAGATGGAGGCGAAAAACAAGGTTATAACACGCTGATTTATAAAGAATCAGAGATTGAACGTATCGCACATTCAGCTTTTCAAACAGCAATGAAGCGCGATAAACGTTTGTGTTCAGTTGATAAAGCTAATGTACTCGAAGTAATGGAACTATGGCGTGAAGTGGTTGAGCGTGTCGCAAAAGACTACCCCGAAGTTAAGTTAAGTCATATGTATGTAGATAACGCCGCGATGCAATTAGTCAAAGAGCCTAAACAGTTTGATGTGATGGTGACGGGTAATATGTTCGGTGATATTTTATCCGATGCGGCGGCGATGCTAACGGGTTCTATCGGCATGTTGCCATCGGCTTCTATGGATATAAATGGTAAAGGTATGTACGAGCCGATTCATGGTTCTGCACCGGATATTGCAGGGCAAAATATTGCGAATCCATTAGCGACGATTATGTCAGTAGGTATGATGTTGCGTTATTCGCTTAATCAGGTTGAACTGGCAGATAAAGTTGATGCGGCGGTTGAGGTGGTATTAAAGCAAGGTTTGCGCACGGCAGATATTTTTGTGGAAGATCAAGCAGGTCTTACAAAAGTAGGTACAAGTGAAATGGGCGATGCCGTCGTTGTAGCTTTAAAAGATTAAGAATTTTTGTCACGGAAGCACACGAAAATACACGGAAGGCACGGAAAATTTGAAAACGTTATCCTCTTTTAATTAGTAGGATTGGATGAAATAAAAATTAATTAATTAATGAGGTCTCAGTTATGCTGAGGTCTCTAATAGAATAGGTCATAAAAGAAATGTCAAAGACGTATGATGTAGCAGTAGT
>CAZMWD010000362.1:0-1686 GCA_964569685.1 uncultured Cocleimonas sp.
GCTAAATTCTAATCGACTTAATCAGGATCTCCTTAAAAGAACATGAGTTGGAAACCTAATACAAATCATCTAGTGCGTCTTCAACGTGCCCAAATGTTACATGACATTCGGGCATTTTTTTATGAGCGCGATGTATTAGAAGTCGAAACACCCGCCCTATCCCAAGCGGCTAATACCGATCCTTATATAGAGTCGTTTCAAATAAACAATACCAACAACGATCAACACGCGCGTTATTTACACACATCACCTGAATATCCAATGAAACGGCTACTGGCAGATAACAGTGGCGATATTTATCAAATCAGCAAAGTCTGGCGACAAGCAGAATCAGGATCGAAGCATAATCCGGAGTTTACGTTGCTCGAATGGTATCGCTTGGATTTTAACTATCAGCAACTCATACGAGAAGTAGAGACATTATTATCCGGCATTTTAATAGAAAAATGTCAAAAAACGGCCTTAGTGATCAGTTATCAACAATTATTTCTTGAAAATCTAAACATCAACCCCCATACAGTGAGTCATACTGAATTAGTGGCTTGCGCGCAGTCGGCAATGAGTAGTTTTGATTTAGCTGATTTAAACTCTTTTAGTACACAAGAGTTGCTCGATGCGTTGTTAACACATTGTATAGAGCCTAAATTTGAAACAGACCGACTGACGTTTGTGATTGATTATCCCGTCACTCAATCTGCTTTGGCGATGATTGGAAAAAGTGCGTTTGATACATCGCAACAAAACCAAGACATAGCGATGCGTTTTGAAGTGTATTTTGGGGCATTAGAATTAGGCAATGGTTATCAAGAATTGATAGATTATGATGAAAACTGTCGGGTTTTAGAAACAGAAAATAAAACCAGACGACAACATAAACAAGTAACCATGCCAAAAGATACCTTGTTTTTAGAAGCAATCAAAAGCGGTTTGCCCAAATGTGCGGGAGTAGCCATCGGTTTAGATCGCGTATTAATGGCAATAGCAGGAAAAGATAATATAAAACAAGTTATTAACTTTGCGTGGGATAAGGCATAATACACCGCGTTGTTTACAGCGACTTACGCTCTTACAACACGCTTATTTATACCTGAATCCGTGATTTCAATGCGGATAACAGGACGCAAGTTATTGGTTTAGCAAGGGATTTTAAAAATCTTAGCTTCGCCCTTAGGTTAAGCGGGTATTTTTAAACCCCTGATGAATCAATAGCTTGTGTCCTGTGCCGTAGTGAAGTCACGAATTCAGGTTATTAGCACGTTATTTACAACCCCATTGTTTACGTTACTAGTAACGTAAACAATGGGTCACACAACTTTTTTTGGAGAGACACATGAGCTTTTTTATATCAGATGCAATGGCATCAGGCGATGCAGCACCACAGGGTGGTGGCATACAAATGATCATTATGATTCTTATCTTCTTTGCGATTATGTACTTTATGATTATTCGCCCACAACAAAAGAAAGCCAAAGAACATAAATCAATGTTAGATTCACTTTCAAAAGGTGATGAAATAGTCACATCAGGCGGTATTTTAGGAAAAGTCACTAAAATTGGTGAGAATTTTGTTGAAATTAAAGTATCTGATAATAGTTCTCTTAAAGTGCAACGCCACTCAGTCGGTACTGTACTACCTAAAGGAACAATGAAAAGTGCTTAACACACGTTTTATTTTACTTACTTAAA
>CAZMWD010000363.1:0-1609 GCA_964569685.1 uncultured Cocleimonas sp.
GAAAACCTGCAACGTTTTTCTGAACTACTGGCATTGCGACAAACTAAAAAATAATCCTTCTACTATTATCTTTTTGTAATAAACTTAAACACTATTTAAATTTTATTACCCAATTCTTATCATTAAGGAAGCAAAACGCTTTATTATCATTTAATTTAAGTCTCAATCAATGAGGGTTAATTCATGATAAGTCATATATTAGAAAAACCACCTATTAATAACACACCTAAAGCTATTTACTTTCATGATGGTGAATGCCCGCTGTGTAAAATTGAAATCAAATCCATGCAGAAAATGGATAAAGCCAATGCGATTCGCTGGGTGGATATAACTAAAGATAAACAAGCGCTAGAAGAGGCGGGGATTACCTATCAGCAAGCAATGGATAGTATTCATGTGCTTGATGACCAACAGCAAATGGTCACAGGGGTGAAGGGGTTTATGGCTGTTTGGCAACATCTTCCTTATTACCGACGTTTGGTTCCGCTGGTAAAAGGTGTTCCTTTTTTACTACCAATGATGGAGTCGGGCTATGGTTTATTTGCACGTTATCGCTTGGTCATCACAGGTAAAACACGTAAAAAAAGTGATGCGCTATGAATTGTTTTTTAGCTATTTTTCAGAATACGTTTGTTGATAAACAGTCGATTGATAATCTCTGATAGCATCAGATAAGAGAGGAAATTATGTATAAAGAACGTTATCTAATCACCGGTGGTTCGGGGTTTATTGGTACTCAATTAATCAAACAGTTATTAATTGAAGAGCACGAAGTGACGGTACTTACACGCGATGAAGTAAAAACAGCGAACCACTTTGATACTGTAATGAAAAGCCGTATTCGCCCCGATCAAACCGTAGGTAAAGTACAAACGATGACTGATTTGAGCGCATTAAATACAAGTGACGGCTCTTCATTTGATGTGATTATCAATCTTGCAGGGCAGGGAATTGCAGATAAGCGTTGGTCAGATAGCGTAAAACAGCAATTATTAGATAGCCGGATCAACACCACAAAAGCACTGAATGATTATTTAGAAGATGTGTTAGTTAAGCCCGATGTCGTCATTAGTGGTTCTGCGCTAGGCTATTATGGCTTGCACGATGATGATACAAAAATAGATGAAAGCGGGCAGGGTGATGATAGCTTTTCAAGTAAGCTGTGTGTCGCTTGGGAAAAAGAAGCAAAACGCAGTGAAGATTTAGGGATAAGAACCTGTTATTTACGAACTGGTATTGTACTGGGTAAAAACGGTGGTGCGTTATCAAAAATTCTCCCTCCATTCAAATTCGGTTTAGGCGGGCCAATGGGTACTGGTAAGCAATGGATGTCATGGATTCATATAGACGATATTATCGGTATTATTCGTCATGCGGTTGAGAATGAATCAGTAACCGGCGCCATTAATGGTACTGCACCCAACCCTGTGACCAATAAAACATTTTCAAGTATCTTGGGAAGAGTCTTAAAACGCCCAGCGTTTATACCCATGCCTGCGTTTGTAATGAAACTGATGATGGGCGAAATGGCAGAAGAATTACTGTTGTCTGGGCAGCGTGTTGTACCGACAAAAATCACTAAGGCGGGTTATCAATTTAAATATCCTGA
>CAZMWD010000364.1:0-1592 GCA_964569685.1 uncultured Cocleimonas sp.
GAGCCAAATGGCTATTTACATATCGGTCATGCCAAATCAATCTGTTTAAATTTTGGCTTAGCGCAAAAATACAACGGTACGTGTAATTTACGTTTCGATGATACCAACCCTGAAAAGGAAGATGTGGAATATGTTGATTCAATAAAAGAAGACGTTAAATGGCTCGGTTTTAAATGGGATGGCAATGTTCATTTTACATCGGATTATTTTGATCAGCTCCATGCATGGGCGATTGAATTAATTAAACAAGGCAAAGCCTATGTGTGTGATCTTAATGCCGAAGAAACGCGCGAATATCGAGGCTCGTTGACAGAAGCAGGGAAGAATAGCCCTTATCGTGACCGTTCTGTTGACGAAAATTTAAGCTTATTTGAAAAAATGACGGCGGGTGAATTTGATGAAGGTAGTTGTTCACTACGCGTAAAAGTCGATATGGCGAGCCCTAATATGCAGATGCGTGATCCGATTATTTATCGTATTAAAAAAGCATCGCATCATCAAACCGGTGATAAATGGTGTATTTATCCATCGTATGATTATGCGCACGGGCAGGGCGATGCGATTGAAGGGATTACCCATTCGATTTGTACGCTGGAATTTGAAGAACATCGCCCTTTGTATAATTGGTTTGTCGAAAATGTAGAGGTACCTTCGACACCACATCAATACGAGTTTTCACGTTTAAATGTCAATTATACCGTCACCAGCAAACGTAAATTAAAACAACTGGTGGATGAAGGGGTTGTGAAAAGCTGGGATGATCCACGGATGCCCACCATTTCAGGGATGCGTCGGCGTGGTTATACACCAAAATCGGTACGTGATTTTGTGGATAGTACCGGCGTTACGCGCAATGATGGCGTGGTAGATGTCAGTCAGTTAGAGTTTGCTATTCGCGAAGATTTAAACAATAACGCGCCGCGTGCGATGTGTGTGTTGAATCCATTAAAAGTAACGTTGACGAATTATCCCGAAGATAAAACAGAAGAAATGACGGCACCCGGTCATCCTAATCGTGAAGATTTTGCATCGCGTACCTTGCCTTTTTCTCGTGAAATATTAATTGATAAAGCTGATTTTAGGGAAGAGGCGAATAAAAAATACAAACGTTTAGTGATTGGTAAGCGGGCACGTTTGCGTAATGCCTATATTATCGAAGCCGATGAAGCGGTTAAAGATGCAAACGGTGAAATTATTGAAGTAAAAGCGCGTATTATCGAAAATACCGTGGGTAAAAATCCTGAAGATGGTATCAAGGCGAAGGGTGTGATTCATTGGGTTTCTGCAACCAATAATGTGGATTGCGAAGTGCGCCTTTATGACCGCTTGTTTACCGAAGAAGCACCAGATAGTGGCGGTAACAATTTTATGGATTGTATTAACCCTGATAGTTTACAAGTAGTGACTGGCTGTAAAGGTGAAGTGGGTCTAGCTAACGCCACTAGCGATATTGCGTATCAGTTTGAACGCGAAGGCTATTTCATTGTTGATGCGAAAGATTCAAGCACTGATAAGCTAGTGTTTAATAAAACGATTGGTTTGCGGGATACTTGGAATAAGTAGCGCAAAGAGTTTTCATGGTGCTAAATTAT
>CAZMWD010000365.1:0-1588 GCA_964569685.1 uncultured Cocleimonas sp.
CAACCACTGTTACAAGCCCGTCGTCTACACGCTCATCAACCACCACGTTTACACCCCCTTCTACAACAACTATCCCAGCGAATTAATATGAATTCTTTAGTGTCCTTTTTAATAACATTAACAGCTGTAACTTCTGTGTTACTCAGTTCGCCTGTTTTTGCGCTCAAAGTAGATGTTACAAAACCCATTTATATTAATGCAGACAGTGTGGTTTTTAATAAAACGAAAGGTTTTGCGATTTACGAAGGCAATGTTTCAATTGTACAAGGGACACTTGAAATTAAAGCCTATAGAATTGAAATTAAAGCACCGAATAATAAAATCATATTAATTGAAGCCAAGGGCAACCCGGTTAGTTTCAAACAAAAAATGGATGATGGAAAAATAGCTAAAGGCACGGCTAGGCGGGTAAGATACTTAGTCGAAGAAAAGCGCCTGCTTATGGATGGTGGTGCTACGTTGTCTCAAAATAATGACAAATTCAGTAGTGAACATATTGAATATTCGACACGTACTGGCGAATTGAAAGCCGGTAATATAGCAAAAAGCAAGGATCCAGCCACCCGAAAGAAAAATCGCGTACGTGCTGTTTTCTTCCCCAGCAATAAAGCAAAATAAGCGATAGACAGATGACAACATTAGCTAATCTGGTTGCAGATGATCTTCATAAAAGTTACGGTAAACGTGATATTCTTAAAGGCATCTCGCTTAATATAAACAGCGCCGAAATTGTTGGCTTACTCGGCCCCAATGGCGCAGGTAAAACCACCTGTTTTTACATGGTCGTCGGTTTAGTTGCCTGTGATAAAGGGTCAGTCACTTTACAAAAGAGGGATGAAAACGGCAATGAAGACAATATTGATCTCACCCCGCTTTCGATGCACCAACGTGCTCGTCACGGCATCGGTTATCTCGCCCAAGAAGCCAGTATTTTTCGTAAACTGACGGTTGCCGAAAATATTTTTGCGATTCTCGAAACACGTAAAGATATTAATAAGCAACAACGCAGAGACAAGCTAGAAAGTCTATTAGAAGAATTTCAGATTACTCATATTCGCGACAGCTTAGGGATTAGTTTATCCGGCGGCGAACGTCGTCGCGTAGAAATTGCCCGCGCGCTAGCCACAGAGCCTTCTTTTATCTTACTCGACGAGCCTTTCGCCGGTGTTGACCCCGTCTCTGTTCTAGAAATACAAAAAATAGTATCGCACTTAAAACAGCGTGGCATTGGTGTTCTCATTACCGATCATAATGTACGCGAAACACTCAGCATCTGTGATCGAGCTTATGTATTAGGCAATGGCGCCATTATTGCCGAAGGTACTTCTGCGGATATTTTAGAAAACGAGCAAGTGCGTAAAATCTATTTAGGCGACGACTTTAAAATGTAATGCTCATATCAACAACGCAAGGTGACTCACCTAGATAAAAAACGGATGTTCGCTTTATAATAACAACCATTAGTCGTCCAAACTCAGCCTTCAATTGTTTTTATTACAACTTCTAGCAAAATGCATAATAAAATTGCTACTAAGGAATGAGGATTCAATAATCTACGAAACTTAACGTGCCTTTTTATCTCAGCTTG
>CAZMWD010000366.1:0-1560 GCA_964569685.1 uncultured Cocleimonas sp.
GTTTTACTGTTGAAAATCAGGCACATAAATATCCGGTACAAAATTATCAAAGCGCGTGTATTTACCGGTAAAGGTTAAGCGTATTTTACCAATAGCACCGTTACGTTGTTTGCCGATAATGATTTCTGCCACGCCTTTATCGGGGGTATCTTCGTTATATACTTCATCACGATAAATAAACATGATCACGTCCGCATCTTGCTCAATGGCACCTGATTCACGTAAATCCGACATAATGGGGCGTTTGTTAGGGCGTTGCTCTAAGGAACGGTTTAGCTGGGAAAGTGCGATAACAGGGACTTCTAATTCTTTGGCTAATGCTTTTAAGGAACGGGAAATCTCCGATATTTCAGCCGCGCGATTGTCTGTTTTGCTACCCGTTTGCATTAATTGAATATAGTCGATCACGATTAAACCGAGTTGCCCGTGTTCGCGGTGTAGCCGACGTGCTTTGGCGCGAATTTCTGTGGGCGACATTGCTGCACTATCATCAATAAATAATTTAGTTTCGCTAAACTGTTTAACCGCCATGCCGATGCGAGGCCAATCTTCTTCACGAATTTTACCGGTACGAATATCATTGAGTGGCACACGACCGTTAGAGGCAAATAGCCTGAGTACCAATTGTTCGGCGGGCATTTCCATACTAAAAATAGCCACGGGCTTTTTATCGTTAATGGCAATAAATTCGGCAAGATTCATAGAGAAGGTGGTTTTTCCCATCGACGGGCGACCAGCAACAATAATGAGATCCCCTTTTTGTAAACCCGATGTCATATCATCTAACTCGTTATAACCAGTTTCTGCACCCGTGATGGACGCATCGGATTTACTGAGTTCATCAATATGCGCCAAAGTGCTTTTTAATAAGCCTTTAATGTTCTTAAAGTCTTGTTGCCGATTGCCCTGTTCGGCTATCTCAAAGACTTTACGTTCGGCTTCGTCGAGTAAATCTTTGCTTTCGAGTTCACCGGGGTTAAAGGCTTCATCGGTAATTTCTGTACCGACACTAATTAATTGTCTAAGTATCGACTTTTCACGCACAATATTGGCATAGGCACGGATATTGGCGGCACTGGGTGTATCTTTTGCAAGCGTACCTAGATAAGCCAAACCACCGGCATTATCTAATTCTTCGCGTTGTTTAAGCCACTCCGATAAGGTGACAACATCTAAGGGTTCGTTGCTTTCGGCTAACTCGGCAATCGAGCGAAAAATCAGGCGATGATCTTGTCGATAAAAATCATGTTCAGTCACCACATCGGCAACCTTGTACCATGATTCGTTTTCTAGCATCAAACCACCTAATACAGATTGCTCTGCTTCAAGAGAGTGTGGCGGAACACGAAGTGCTTCTAAGCTGGGGTCTGTCATATTTGGGTCAGTCATGGGTGTATTTTATAATTTTTATCGTATAACAGATAGTAGAAGTTGCTGTGGATAAGTTGTGTGCAACTTTTTTGTAAGGTCGCCCTGTGGGGTTTAGCCAAGTCCCCAATTTCTTCGTTATTTGTTTTTACCATAGAATAACTATGCAAAAAATAAATGCCTCGAACTTGG
>CAZMWD010000367.1:0-1556 GCA_964569685.1 uncultured Cocleimonas sp.
CACGGTAATTTTTAGTATTCTTTTTCGAACGAGAACCTTTATTATTCCCACCCCCATTATTTCCACCCCCTTTCGGTTTAGGAAATCGCTTATCCAAACTGGTAATTGGCACATCATGATCTGGCTCAAAGCCATCCACTAATTCACGTTTTAAGACTTGTTTAATCAGGTGTTCAATATCTGAAAGCTGTTTAACTTCATCGGCACTCACCAACGATACCGCCCGCCCCTCGCTACCTGCGCGACCGGTACGCCCTATTCTATGCACATAATCCTCGGGAACATTAGGTAAATCTACATTCACCACCTGTGGAAGCTGGTTTATATCAATACCGCGCGCGGCAATATCAGTTGCCACTAATACCTGTACTTTTCCATTTTTAAAATCGGCTAAGGCTCGGGTACGTTGATTTTGACTTTTATTACCATGAATCGCGGTGGCAGGAATGTCGCGGGTATTCAGTTGCTTCGCTAAACGATCAGCACCGTGTTTTGTTCTACTAAAAACCAATACCTGCGTCCATTGATTCTCGTGAATTAAATGCGCCAGCAATGCCGATTTTTCTTTTTTATCCACCGGATGAATTAATTGCGTCACGGTTTCGACTGTGGTGTTACGTGGGCTGACCGATATTTCTACCGGGTCATTTACAATCGTCTTTGCTAGTTTTCGGATCTCGTTAGAAAAGGTTGCCGAGAACATCAAGTTTTGACGTCGTTTTGGCAGATACGACATGATTTTGCGAATATCATGAATAAAGCCCATATCCAACATACGGTCTGCTTCATCTAGAATTAACACTTCTAAATTATCAAAACGTACCGCTTTTTGATTGTATAAATCCAGTAAACGACCGGGAGTCGCGACTAAAATATCCGTGCCTTTCTTCAAACGCATTATTTGTGGATTAATTTTTACGCCACCAAACACCACGGTTGAGCGTAAAGAAACATTCTTACCATAGATAAACACACTGCGTTCAACCTGCGCCGCAAGCTCGCGTGTTGGCGTTAAAATAAGCGCACGCGCCTGATTAGGTTTAGCCTGTGGACCACGTGACAACAGCTCTAACAAAGGTAAAGTAAAACCCGCTGTTTTGCCCGTGCCCGTTTGCGCCGCCGCCATTACATCTCTACCCGCTAAAACTGCGGGTATCGCCTGCTCTTGAATCGGCGAAGGTTTTTTATAACCCTGTTTTGCAACGGCTTCAAGAATAACGTCTGATAGACCTAAAGAGTCAAAGCTCATTATGATAAATCTCAATATACACAAAGGCGGGAGGGTACAGGATAAGCTTGTAGAGTGCTACAATCATTAGTATTACTCTGCTTATATCACTATTAATACAACTAAACAGCTTATAATGGTTTTTTCTTAAAGCGTTAATAAATACCATATTAATAGTGTGAACCAAAACTACATCTCGCTTTCTATTCTGTGCGTAGTTATAGCTAAATCATAAATCATCTAGGAATACTGATGCTCAAAAACAATCTAATAATCAAAACATTCTCATTCTTGGCGTTATTGTTATTTTCTAGCATTTCATTTGCTA
>CAZMWD010000368.1:0-1530 GCA_964569685.1 uncultured Cocleimonas sp.
CTTCGTCTAATATTTTTTGCGCCTTCGCTAGATCTTTAGAAATTTTAGACTTTTTGCTCCAAGGTAAGCCAACCATCCAGTCTACATAATTTCTAACTACGGTTGCTTCTGCCGACATAGGCGACATCATTTTTAGTTTCTTTAGTTCTTCTTCCGCTTTTTCTTTAGCCTCTTTTGGCATTTTAGCTTTTACGATTTTTCCCGCTAATTCATCTAACTCATTGACCGGCGCATCTTCCAATTCACCCAGTTCTTTTTGAATCGCTTTCATCTGCTCATTCAAATAATACTCACGCTGGCTACGATCCATTTGCTGTTTAACGCGACCACGAATGCGCTTTTCAACTTGTAATAAATCTATCTCGCCTTCTACCATTTTTATTAAATGCTCAAGGCGATCTTTTACCGAGGTGATTTCTAAGATTTCTTGTTTACTCACAACCTTTAAACCCAAATGTGCGGCAATCGCATCCGCAAGACGATCAGGCTCATCAATTCCAGAAAGGGAGGATAAAATTTCAGGTGGGATTTTTTTATTTAAATTGACATATTTATCAAATAAGTTCACCAATGCGCGCGCCAACAATTCTGTTTTACGCTCATCATACGAATCATCAATAGGTAATAAATTAATATCAGCGGTGAAATAGTCACCTTCAATATCTAAAGATTTAATATTGACGCGCTCTACACCTTCGACCAATACTTTTAACGTACCATCGGGCAGTTTTAATAATTGCAATATGGTAGCGAGCGTACCTATTTCATAGATTTCTTCCAAGGTAGGCTCATCAACTTCTGCGCTTTTTTGCGCAACAAGCAACACTTGCTTATCATTTTCCATCGCTTCATCTAATGCTTTGATGGACTTTTCTCTACCCACAAATAAGGGAATAACCATATGAGGATAAACAACCACATCTCGCAATGTTAAAACAGGAATGTTTTCTATCACTTTTTTAGTATCAGTCTTTTTATCTGTTGTCGGTTTTGTCGGTTTTGTCGGTTTTGTCGGTGTTGTCATAGTAGCAACCTTCTGTTTCCCAGCAATTACTTGTGTAATTGATCAGGGATAAGTGAATATTAATCAGTTTAACCTTTGGGCATTTTTTTAAAATTCAAGCCATAAAAAAGCCCCGCTATTTTACTACGGGGCTCTTTGGAAGCTTCATCTAGGAGCCTGTCCGAGAACTAGAAGCGTAGCGAAAATCACAAGAATATTATAAGCTGAGATTATTGAATGAGGCGAATAGTCGTTCTATTTAACGATTTCAATAAGCTCAGATTATGATGTTCATGGGATTTGCAGTAGCTTCTTAGTTCTCGGACAGGCTCCTAGCCCCTGTTCTTTTTTGCATTACAGTCTAACTTATTTTGACGCGACTTTTTTCTTCGCTGTTTTATTTTTACTTTCATAAATTAGATAAGGTTGCGTATCTCCATTAACCACAGATTCATCAACCACAACTTTTGTGACATCCTCTTCCGAAGGTAATAGATACATCGTATCGAGTAATATTTTTTCCATGA
>CAZMWD010000369.1:0-1502 GCA_964569685.1 uncultured Cocleimonas sp.
ATCAAAACATTCTCATTCTTGGCGTTATTGTTATTTTCTAGCATTTCATTTGCTAGCGATAAGGATGATATTGCCAAAATACTCTCTCAAAGTGAAACACCTGATGGTATCGTATTTGAACTGATTGGTAGCGATGCTGAATATCTAAACAATGCCTTAGAACGTATTCAACAATACAAAGAAGCGTTACAGAAGAAGTTTCCTAAGCTAGATATTGCTGTTGTGTCGCATGGCTCAGAGCAGTTTGCACTCACCACCAAAAATGCAGAAAAAAACAAAAAAGCCCATAGCAGTGTAAAGCGATTGGTGGCGAATGATGTGCCCGTTTATATTTGTGAAACACACGCAAGCTGGCGCGATGTATCTCCAGAGGATTTCCCTAAATATATCAGTATGGCGGCGCAAGCACCTGCTCAAATAAAACAATATCAAGAGTTAGGCTATACCTTGGTTATAATGGATTAACGGGAGCCTATTTATGAAAGGCGTGATTTTTTGCTCGCTAACGTGGCAACTTGTTCTATCTACCTAAACAGTGCAAGTAGCATCTAATATTCAAACAACTACATTAAATTCCGGCACAATATCCTCTGCATTTAGCGATAACTTAATAGCATCATTAACATGAACGGGCTTTGCCAATAAATAACCTTGTACTAAATCTGCGCCTAAGCCCCGTATTAACGCCAACTGTTCAAGTGTTTCTACGCCTTCGACAACCACCGACAAACCTAATCTTTTTATAAGTGCAATTGAGCTTTCGAGTATTGCTTTATTGCCCGAAGATGCGACTAACAATAGGCTACGATCGATTTTAATCGTATCAAATGGTAGTACAGACAAACGTGATAAAGAGGAGTGCCCTGTTCCAAAATCATCCATCGCAATTAAAAAGCCTTGCTCTTTCAATAATGTAACCGATGTTAGTAGCTGCTCTGCGGGTATATCTTCATCTTCCATCACTTCAATGCAAAAACGATTCGGTGAAAGACCTGCTTTTTTAAAATGATCGAGAAACTCATTTAATACGGTTGGGGAATCCAGCATATAGGAAGGTATATTTATATTAATAACTACGTCGGGTAATTCGCGATAGCGTTTTGCAATCATGTTAATACACACTTTGGTCAGTGATGTTAATAGACCATAAGCTTGAGCCTGTTCTAAAAACTGCCCCGGTTGTAATAAGCCATGATCTTTTGATTGAAGACGAATCAATAACTCTAAGGCACTCAGCGAACCCGTTTCAAGATTATAAATGGGCTGAAAATGTATCGGTAAAAAATTATCATCTATCGCTTGTTGCATAATACCGCGTAGCTCGTGACGCGGTAGATAGTGAACACCTGACTTGGTTTTATAAAGATAAAAACTGGTGCGTTTACTTCTCGCTATGCGTAACGCTTTTTCTGCTTGGCTAGAAATAATATCAAGATCAATAATGTCTGCGCTATGACTTGCGCCAAACGTCAAAGGAACGGCAACACGCTCTTCCAAAATAT